>JAIPHI010000037.1 GCA_021735285.1 Fidelibacterota bacterium
ATCGTTGGCATGCCCAAATTGTAAAACTACTGTTAATGGCTCTTTTAATTTACCGCTTTTAACTCAATTATCGGAAGATGAACACGCTTTTATTTTAAAATTTGTTAAGTATAGCGGTAGTTTGAAAAAAATGGCTAAGGATATGCAACTGAATTATCCAACGGTTAGAAATATTTTAAATGATATAATTGAAAGGATAGAAAAGTTGAAAGAAAAAAATAGCGAGGAGAATGGAAATGATTAATAAAGAAAAAATTTGGACAGTATTATTCAATCCTTTTAAATATATTGCCGGATACAAAGCACTTAATATAGGTCTGATTATTATGGTATTAACAGGCCTTTTGGGATTCTATTTAGATGTAAGATTTGATGGCTTAATACATATAGGCGCGCTGAAAACAGAATGGCCTGCAATGAATATCTTTGATATATTTTTTGGCTGGGCTTTATCTTCAATAGTATTCTGTATATTACTATTTATATTTAGGGCCGATTTTAGAATTATCGATATATTTGGAACCCTGGCACTTGCCAGTTATCCTAATATATTTTTTGTGATATTTACCGAACTTGTTCTGAATTCATCTATTTATATAATTACAATCGTAATAATCCCGTTTCTGGTCTGGAGATTGATCTTGCTCTATAATGCTATAAGAATATCTTCGGGACTAAATCAAATTATGACACGGGTAGTGGCTTTTGTAGGATATCTATCGAGTGAAATATCGGTACAATTATTACTTCCTATTGTAACATCATTTATATTAACACTATTCCCTTCTTCCGCAAAAGCACAAGCTGCTAATACTTTTCAGAGTGATAGTTCTAATATTGTTTATAAAAATTCTATCCGGGAAATTGCAGAAGAACTCGTAATATCCATGCATAATGGAGATTTTGAGAAGTCATTTAACTACTATAATAATCGAATGAAATCAGCACTTAATCCTTCCAAATTAAAAAACCTGTGGCAAAAAATAGAAGCCAATAACGGTACTTTCCAAAAGGTTGAAGTTACAAGGGTTATCAGAAAATCCGGTATGAATCTGGTTTTTGTAAGATGTAAATTCAAACAGCGGATAGTAACCCTGCAATATACGTTTAATAGTAATAAACAAATCATTGGATTTTTTAAATGTTAAATAAGAGGAGCATGATGTATGAAAAGAGCAATTTTTATATTAATCACCTTGGTTTTTGCCAATCTGTTCGGGCAAATAGAAAAACATGTAACATTGCAGACAGAAACCGGAAAACTTAGAGGAACTTTACTCCTGCCTGAGACCAGAATAAAAGTTCCTGTAGCCCTGATCATTGCAGGTTCCGGTCCCACAGATAGAAATGGAAATCAACCTGGTATGCAAAACAATTCTTTAAAGCTTTTAGCTAAAGGTTTAGCAAAGCAGGGAATAGCATCGCTTCGTTATGATAAGCGGGGAGTTGGAAAAAGCAAAAATGTTGTTGTAGATGAAAACAAATTAAGATTTGAACATTATATAGAAGATGCAATCCAATGGATCGAGCTACTTAACAAAAATAAAAAGTTTAATGATATCATTGTTATTGGTCATAGTCAAGGCTCTCTGATAGGTATGCAGGCCTCCCGTATAGAGATTGTAGATAAATATATATCCATCGCAGGCCACGCTGCTCCTGCTTCTGAACTAATTAAGAAACAATTAAAATCTCAGCCACAATTATATGAACAATCATTGCCGATAATTAACAAGTTGAAACAAGAAAAGACTGTTCAGGAAGTTCCCCAAAAACTTTATTCCATTTTCAGACCCAGTGTACAGCCTTTTTTAATATCATGGTTCAAATATGACCCTATTCAAGAAATTGCTAAACTGGAAAAACCAATTATGATTGTACAGGGAACTACTGACATCCAAATCGAGGTTAATAATGCTAATTTATTAGCAATGGCAAATCCCAATGCTCAAAAATTGATAATTAAAAATATGAATCATATTATGAAGAAATCATCCAAAGACTTGCAAAAAAATATTGCTACTTATAATCAACCTGATCTACCCTTGGTCAATGGTGTTGTAGATTCCCTGGCTCAATTCATAAAAGAATAAGAATATAAAATTAATTCAAATAAAATTTTACATAAGTTATATTCAAATGTTAATTGAAATTTTTATGAATGAGTCCGTTTTTTTGTTTTAAATTTAGCAATGGCGCTCCCCCATTTTTTCCTTTTACAATTTAATAATAACAAGTTAAATTCAAGCAACATCTAGAGGAGGTCTAATATGAAAAATATTTCCTATATAATATCTACATTTATATTTATTCTTCTGCTATATTGCTGTTCTGAGAATAATGAGGATACAATAGAATTCAGATTCCCTCTTCAGATTGGCAATACCTGGGAATATGAAGGGAAAATGTGTTACTACTATTACGACGATACAAGTGGTAGTATTGAATACCAGGATACTGTAAATTCATCTGGCGGCCTGGTTTTAACTGTTGCGGAGAAAACTGATCTTGATAATATAAAAAATGTCTATAAACTAATTAGTAAGGCCGAGTTCTCTGAAGCAGATCACATTAATACTGGCTATTATAAAAACCACGAAGATGGTTTTTACTTGCATGAAATTAATTCTTTCGGCACTGAAATATTACCCAATATAGTTAGGAATAAGAGAGTCCAATTAAAAAGTTTAAAATTCAGTAATATAGATCAATTAAATAAAATTTCCGAACTAAATACAAGCTTGCCACTGGTCATAAAGGATGAAAATGATTTTCCAAAAAAAATTATACCCTATCCAATTATAGTCGGGTGTCAATGGCTTGTTACTCAGTCCGATTCAATCAGAATAGAAAAAATTATCGCAGGTAAAGACACATTGGATCTGGGTTTTGAAAAATTTGAATGTTATGAGATTAAATATTTATATGATCTGGATTATGATGGCGAATGGGATGACAATCTTCAAGTTTCAGATTATTATAATAAAAATGGTTTGATCTACCAGAAAGTATGGATAAAACGAGCTGTAAGAGTTAATATAGACAATCCAGAAGGCATTGGTTTTTTTGATGTTGAACAAACTTTTAAATTAATAGATTATAATATTGAAGATTAAACATTTTAAAAAGTTTATTTGAGTTCGTTTCATAATCCTATACATCAGCTATTTATCATATCCTCGAAATCATCTTCCGATAATATCTCAACTCCCAGATCCCTGGCTTTATCAGCCTTCGAACCGGGATTTTCACCGACAATTACATAGTCGGTATTACCACTGACTGAAGAGGTTGCTCGACCTCCGAGGTCTTCTATCAGTTGTTTGGCTTCGCTGCGAGTATAATTCTCCAAAGCACCGGTAAAAACAAAAGTTTTATCCTGTAATTTTTCTGTTTCAGCCTTACTTGGAGTTTGCAATTTTAGCCCCTGATCGAGCAAGCTATGAATAGTTTTTAAATTTCTCTCCTCGGAGAAAAAGGCTGCCACATTTTCCGCCATAATTGGTCCAATTTCATAGATATCACCTATTTCATCTTCCGAAGCATTCATAATATTGTCAATAGTTTTGAATGCATCCACCAGCACCCGGGCTGCATGCCGGCCAACATTCCGGATTCCCAGAGCATATACAAATCTAGCCAGTCTGATTTCTTTGCTATTTTCAATGGCATCCAGCAAATTTTGCGAGGATTTTTCTCCCATCCTTTCAAGGTTAATTAGATCTGTCTTACGGAGACTATAGATATCCTCAATTTTTTCAACCATATTTTCTTCCACGAGTTGATCCACTAATTTTTCACCAAGCCCCTCGATATCCATAGCATTTTTAGAAGCAAAATGCCTGATTCTGCCTTTTAATTGAGCGGGACAACTTATATTCGTACAATAGTGCCGGGCGTCATCCTGTTCCCGAACTACTTTTCCTCCGCAAACAGGACAATTATCCGGAATGTGATATGTTTTTTCAGAGCCATCTCTTCTATCTTTTACAACTTTTACTACTTGTGGTATGACATCACCCGCTCTTTGGACTACAACCCAGTCTCCTTCTCTGATATCTTTGCGGTCAATTTCATCCTGATTGTGCAAAGTTGCATTTGTGACTTTAACACCATTTATGATGACCTGCTTTAAATGAGCCACCGGAGTAACTGCTCCTGTCCGCCCCACACTGGCTTCAATCTCCTCTATTTTAGTAATCTCCTGCTGGGCCTTAAATTTTCCAGCAATTGCCCAGCGTGGACTACGGGTGGTACTGCCCAGTTCATCCTGCTGCTGAAAAGAGTTTACTTTGAACACAACTCCATCAATTTCATAGGCAAAATTATCTCGATTAGCCTCCATATTCTGCCAATATTTGCACATTGCCTCATAGTCCTCGCAAATATCAATATTCGGATTGACGCGCAGGCCCCATTGGGGTAATTTTTCGATTAATTCCATTTGGCTTTCGATATTTATTCCCGAGCTAGCGCCTAGAGAATATAAATAGATATTTAACGGTCTTTCAGCAGTTATCGAGGGATCGAGCTGGCGGAGAGAACCAGCCGCAGCATTGCGGGGATTGGAAAATACTTTTTCTCCTTTTGCTTCCTGTTCTTCATTCATTTTTTCAAAGTCTGAGCGGGTCATATATACCTCGCCCCGAACCTCAAGGAGTTCCGGCACATCTAATTTATCTCCTCGCAGGCGTAGTGGAATAGATTCGATTGTCCTTAGATTTTGAGTAATATTCTCGCCAGTGAAACCATTCCCCCGGGTGGAACCGGTTGCGAACACACCATTTTCATAAATTAATTCAACTGCTAAGCCATCTATTTTGGGTTCGGCTACAAATTCTACCTTGCCGCTCTCCAGATTCCGCATAACTCTATCTACGAAGTCCTTTAATTCTCCTTCATTCATAGCATTATTCAAACTCAGAAGGGGAATAGTATGTTCTACCGTACCAAACTCATCTACTGGTTCGGCTCCTACTCTTTGAGTCGGGGAATCTGGAGTTTTGAGTTCAGGATGTTCTTCCTCCAATTCCTGCAACTCCCGCATTGAACGATCATATTCAGCATCACTGATCGTGGGATTATCCAGAACATAATAATTATAATTGGCATCATTGATTTTTTTACGTAATTCCTGGACGCGCTTTTCAGGTGTGCTCATTATTTAATCCCTGTAAATTATAAAGAAATTCGCTTAATCTTCATTATTAGAAAGACATGTTTTAACAGCATTATTACATAAAAATAATAGGGATTTTTAAAATAAATGTCTAATCAATTACTTTCGACTTATAAGAATTCACCCACAGTCCTACGCGTTCTTAAAGTTAACTACTGAAATAAGACTGAAGAGAATCCTATTATCTATAGAATTCTATTTTAAAAATCCCTATCAGCGAACTAATTATTTTTATTTAATCCTTATTATACTTTTTAATCTGATTTTCAAAAAATGGTTTAATCATATCGATTGGGATCGGGAAGATAGTAGTAGAATTTTGTTCGACAGCAACATCCTGAAGAGCTTGCAAGTAACGAAGCTGAATTGCGACAGGTTCTTTCTGAATTACAGCAGCTGCTTCCTGTAATTTTTGCGAGGCCTGAAACTCACCTTCAGCATTAATGATCTTGGCCCGGCGTTCACGTTCCGCTTCAGCCTGTTTTGCCATTGCTCTTTTCATGTCTTTCGGCAGATCAACATGTTTAATCTCTACATTAGATACTTTAATACCCCAGGGATCAGTATGTTTATCTAGAATTTTTTGTAAGCGGGAGTTCAATTCTTTTCTCTCCGACAATACTTGATCGAGTTCCGATTCACCAATAATACTCCTTAAAGTTGTTTGAGAAAGCTGGGACGTGGCTGTATAGTAGTCTTCAACTTCTACAATTGCTTTCTCAGGATCCATTACCCGAAAATATATTACAGCATTGACCTGAATTGAAACATTATCCTTGGTAATAATATCCTGCGGGGGCACATCATGGACAACCGTTCGCAGTCCCACCTTGACCATTTTATCAACAAAAGGTATAATTAAAAATATACCCGGCCCTTTTGCTCCGACCAGTCTTCCCAGACGAAATACTACACCTCTTTGGTATTCCTTCAGTATCTTTATTGCTGATAATAATAAAAAAACTACAATTATAACTATCGTAAATACTGGAATTTGCATTTTTCACTCCTCTTTTTTATTAACGATTACTTTCATGCCTTCACGTTTTTCAACCGTGATCTTATCACCTTCTTTTATTTCTGAATTACTCTCTGCATTCCACACTTCACCATGCACAATAACCTGCCCACCTGCTTCAGTAATATCAGAGATTGCTTCTCCCTCCAATCCGGCCATACCTTCCGTACCTGTCGTGACCTGCGTTTTTAATGTTTTCATAACCATTGAAAAAGCAAAAACTATAAATCCTGCTGTCAGGATTGCTACCGGTATAATAACTCCCAATGAAATGGAAAATAATTCAGCAGGAGCTTCGGTAGTATCGATTAACATCATAGATCCAAAAATCATAAGAGCAATTCCTCCTAAAGTTAAAAATCCAAAACTGACAATATGAATCTCCAAAATAAAAAGCACAATAGCCGCTATTATTAAGGCTAAACCAGTATAATTTATCGGTAAGATCTGAAATGAATAAAAAGCCAGTATCAATGCGATGGCTCCCACTACTCCCGGTATGATAGCACCCGGATTCCTGATCTCAAACATAACCCCCAGAAAACCGAGCATCATAAGGAGGTAGGAAACATTAGGGTTACTAATAATATCCAAAATATTGCGGTAAAAACCCATTTGATGGGTGACAATATTTTTATCTTTTGTTTCTAATACAACCAAACCTCTTTTCAATTCTAACTCGCGACCATCCAGAATTGCCAATAAAGAATCCATATCACTTGCTACCAGATCCACAACATTTGAATCCAGTGCCTCCTGAGCAGTGATTGAAACACTCCGCCTGACAGATTTTTCCAGCCAATCTGCATTTTTATCTCGTTCCTCTGCCAGAGATCTTATATATGCAACTGCATCATTGGTGGCTTTATCCATCATGGTTTTTTTAGTTACTGAATCAGGTTGACTGCCGGGCATACCTCCCATTTGCACCGGATGAGCAGCGCCAATATTCGTTCCCGGTGCCATAGCTGATACATGAGCGGAAACTGTAATAAATACACCAGCAGAAGCGGCTCTTGCTCCGGACGGGCTGACATAGACAATTACCGGAACATTAGAATTAAGAATTTTTTTAATGATATCGCGCATAGAGTTCATCAATCCACCGGGAGTATCCAGCTGAATGATCAAACACTCATCATTGGCTTCTTCAGCCCTCTCAATGTTTTCCTGAATATAGGAAGCGGAAGCGGGATTGATGACACCCTCTACATTTATAACCCGGATATCATTGGCATACAACAAGGTGCCCATAAATAGAATTAACAGAATTATTAAAAATTGTTTTTTGTTTACCATCTTTTCCTCTTATTATCTCTTACTAATATTAAACAGTATTTTTTCTTTTTCAATGTTTTTTTTGATTTTATTATAATAATTCTTATAGCACATAATCCGGTGTTAAATTATTCGTAGTTGAAATTAGCAAAAAAAATTGTTCAATCAACCAGAGAAGATACTTCTTCCCGGATTTTTAGACTAGATTAAAAGGAAATGCCATGAATGTATCAATAGATAGCAACAATGAATATATAGAAGAGGATATTGATATATTCGATAATTGTCTTCATCAACATGATGAAATAATAAGTGAAAGTTCAAATAGAATTTATCAATTAATCAAGGATTTTAAGAAAGTATAAAAAATAATATTGTTAAAGTCTACGATTCATAATTATTAAGAACCTCAAGAACATACTCAATATCTTCTCTGGTGTGCGCTGCTGATATTTGAAATCGAATTTCTTCATCACCCTTTGGTACAACCGGAAAATTGAGTCCAGTGGCAAGAATGCCATTCTTTGTAAGATACTCAACCATTTTTCTAGTTTTCTGGGTATCTCTAACCATCAGAGGAACTACAGGGTGTTTGCCTTTGATAGTTTCAAAACCTGCTTCTTGTAAACCATTTTCGAAATATTCGGTCATCTCTCTTAAATGAGTAAGAATCCTGTCCCCTTCTTCGCTTTGTAGAATCTCGATGGCTTTTGTTGCCGCTTTACATTCACTGGCCGTTATAGGATTAGAATAAATGTAGGTAGGCGCAGATTCCCTTAAAAATCGTATCACATTCGAGGATGAGACTACATAGCCACCATTCACGCCAAAAGCCTTTCCTAAAGTACCAATAAGAATATCAACTTTTGTATTTGTATATTCTTCAGTCCCTCGACCAGTTTTGCCAAAAGCACCAACACCATGCGAATCATCAACTATGCTAATAAGCCCCTCTTCAAATTCATCATAATATTTATTGCATATTTCTACAATCCTATCGAGAGGCGCATTATCTCCTCGCATACTAAAAATTCCATCAGTTACAACCAGAGCCCGCTTTGCCTTTCCAATAGTGCTTTTAACCTTTTTTTCCAGATCGTCCATATTATTATGTTTATAAATCGCCTTGCCAGCCGGTTTACTTAAGCGCATTGCATTGATGATACAATTATGATTTAACTCATCGCTAATCAGATAAGTATCTTCATTAGTCAAGGGATAAATCACCCCCAAACTGGTGATATAGGCCGAACTAAAGATCATGCCCTCTTCTCTATTATGGAATTTTGCTAATTTTTCTTCTAACTTAATATGCGGAGTATAAGTTCCACTAATAAACCTAACCGCACCGGGACCAACACCAAAATTTTTCGCACCTTCCTCTTCAGCTGCTAACATATCGTTTCTCAAAGACAATCCTAAATAAGAATTTGCATTCATCTTAATAAATTCTTGATCTCCATGTCCTTCTAGTAAATAACGAGGGCCTTTATTGTCCACGGGTTTGATTACTTTTTTAATCACTAATTCTTTTCCTTTGGCTCTACCACTTTCTTCTAGTTCTTCAACATGTTTTCTAAGAGCTGTATTTAATTTTTTCAAACCCATATTAACTCCTTATTAATAGTTTATCTCCAGCTTGTTTGATAATTTTTCTAACATATCCTCAGTCATAGTATCCAGATCGTATTTTGAATTCCAGCCCCACTCTTCCCTGGCTGCGGAATCATCCAGAGAATTAGGCCAGGAATCAGCAATTTTTTGTCGTTTCCTATCTACTTGATATTCTATCTCAAAATCAGGAATAAATTTTCTGATTGAATCAGCGAAATCCTGAGGAGATACACTCATAGCGGTGATATTAAAAGCATTTCTATGGACCAATTCATCGGCCGGAACTTCCATAAGTTTAATAGCAGCCTCGATAGCATCAGGCATATACATCATATCCAGGACTGTATCCTTTTCTAAAAAGCAGGTATATTTTTGCTTCTTCAAAGCCTCATAATATATTTCCACCGCATAATCTGTGGTTCCTCCTCCCGGAAGTGTTTTATTAGAGATAATTCCCGGATAACGAACGCCTCTTGTATCTACTCCATATTTACAGTGATAATAATCACATAATAATTCTCCAGCGACCTTGGTAACTCCATAGATAGAAGTTGGTCGCTGAATTGTATCCTGCGGTGTTTTATTTTTTGGTGTATTTGGACCAAAAGCGCCAATACTGCTAGGTGTAAATACAGAGCAGTTATATTTTCTAGCAATGTTAAGAATATTTCGTAGACCCTGCATATTTACTTGCCAGGCCAAATCAGGATCACCTTCCGCAACAGCAGATAGAACAGCTGCTAAATGATAAATCACATTAATATCATTTGCTTTTACAATTTTCTCTACTTGCTTGTTTTTAAGAACATCGAGATTAATAAATTGGCAGGCAAAATCCGGTTTCCCATTTTTTTTATCAGTCGCGATTACATTGCTACTTCCATACCTATTAACCAAAGTATCTACGAGTTCAGAGCCTATTTGACCAAGCGCACCCGTTACTAATATTTTCATATACCCCTCTCTTAAGTTTATTAAAATAAAGTAGGTGCGATTAACTTATAATTTTATTTACCTCTCCTTTTTAATTGAATAAATTATAATTAATCCTCGGAATCAGTAACTTCTTCCACGGGCGCTTCCCGCCAGAGTTTTTCAATATTATAATAATCTCTGGTATCCCTTTGAAAAACATGGACAACAAAATCAATATAATCTAATAAAACCCAATCTAAGTTTTCATAACCCTCTTTATGCCAGGGCTTTATGTCACTACGCAAATCTTCTTGAATAGCATCTGCAATAGCTTTGACCTGAGCATCCACTTCGCCGGTACAGATTACAAAGTAATCCGTCATGGAGGTTAATTCTTTAAGATCAAGTATTATTACATCTTTTGCTTTTTTATTAATGGCTGATTGCGCTGCCTGTTTTGTCCAATTGTATATCTTTTGAGTTACTTCCTCATCCGTTGTTTTTGTTAAGACTTGTTCGCTAATTTTATTCTCCCGTTTTCATTATTTTTTCATTTATATTTAAAGTTGGATAATCTTTCCCTAATATTAAAGAAAAATCAGTATAAGGTGCATCTGTTTTGCTATTTTTTATCCTATCTTCTGACACTTGTAAAACATCTAAAAAAAGCTTATACTTTTTTTCATCATCAACCCTTCTAATTACTCTGGTAGAATCATAATCCATACTTTCTGCATTGCCAACATAAACTACATCAATTCCTTTCTGTCGTAGATAATTTGAATATTTATTGGCCAGGCCGGGAACTCCGCAACCATTAAGAACTTCTATCATTACCGTTTCATATTCATGCTTTACCATATCCGAACGATTCAGTTCAATTTTTTCATCATTATTCATGATCCTATCACTGGTGGAGACCATGAAGCCAATTATTACAATTGCAATACAAAAAATGACTATATTAAATAGCCATTTCTGTATATCATTGCCACTATTTTCTTGCCTATTCTTTTTATCCAAACTACTCTCTAAATTTATAAATATTCAAACTTTCTTAATACCGGTCATAATACCGATAGGGATTGTAAAAATATCTGCTGGTATAAGGTCGTTTACTAAAACTTATTTGGAGCCGCATATTTTCAGTAGGTTTATACAAAACATCTGCGCCGTAAATCAAATTATTTGCCATATTGTTATTGACTGTATTTCCCATCTGTAAAGGATTATGAACAAAACCTAATTTAGCATTTAATATTAAATTCTTAGAAAAAATATAGCTCATATTATTCATATACATACCCATCGAACCACTGTTACTACCACCTATTCCCATCATCATGGAATAAGATTGATCCATAGAAAATCGATTGGGATCAAAGAGATTTAAGCCGGTTGTATTAGTTTGACCGGGCAGTTTAATTGCTTTTTCAAGTGTCGGATGCTCTTGAACTTGAGTCTTATATTGAGCAAAACATCCAATAGACATCAAAATTGCCAGGGTTAAAATAACCAGTCCTCTTGTAACTTTTATATCCATATTTTACTCCTCTTATTCTCTATCATTTTAAGATTTTTTTAAGATTAAATCAAGGTATATTTCCAATCTTCACTCTTATTATTTTACAAAAATTTTTACTAATTGTTTCCTTAATAAAAATATAATTGAATAATCTTCTTCACTACTCTGATATAATTCTTTATTGCCATTGGCTTCATTTTCTATCTTCAAACAGATTTTCTGATAATTCCCTATGAAGCAAAAAAAATAGTGCTAGCCCTATAAAAGATTTCTGATAAATATTTACGGGGGGCAAATATGGCAGCAAATTTAACTGATAATTGGATATAACCAATTAGAAAATTTTTAAAATAGGTTAATTTTATATATCACTTTATTTAAATATTACGTAGATTAATATCAAGTGGGGTTAGTTTTTTGTCCATATATAAAATAATTTAAATGAAAGGATGATTATGAAAAGCAATTGCTACGGATTCTTTATGGTTTGTTTATTTGTGTTGTTTTTATCCTCATCAGTTTTTGCTATCAGTACAGTGCATTCAGATTGGGTGTTAAATGTAAGTGAAGGCCAGGGCGCAACAACTCCTGGTTATACGGATAAAAATCCCAGAATGGTGGTGGAAGGAGAAAATGTCCATATGGTGTGGCTAGCTGATAGTTCCTATTCAAAAACTTTTATCTATTATAGGAGGTCAACTGATGGAGGTAACACCTGGGGAGCAAAAAAGGTTGTTTTCTCTAAGCCTTATAATGACATTAGATTTAACAATACGGAGTGGCAGCTGGCAGTAGCCGGTGACAATGTCCACATTTTGGTGCCCGGGTATGGAAGGGGCGATAGCTGGTATGGTACTCTTCATCATATTCGATCAACAAATGGCGGCCAAAGTTTTGAAGAACCTGTGGAAATCGTAACCGCCGGAGAAGCATACCATGTAACAGATATTTTTGTAGATTGTGAAGGGGATAATTTATCCATCGGCTATAGAATCCAATACAATGCATCTGTTGATAATAGCTATTACATAAAGCGGAGTTCTAACAATGGTGATACTTTCCAAGATAAAGTTGTTTATTCAGCCGATTCCGGAAGTGACTGGGAGGTCTGGGATGTCCTGGTAGATGGAGAAAATATCTATGTCCTTTATTCTGAACAGTACTATATGTTTGGATTAAATAGACGGGAACTTTACTTGCGAGCATCCAATGATGGCGGTGATACATTTATCAAACACACTCTTTCCTTTCCAGCTTCTGGCGAAGATCACATGGCAATGAACCTGCAAGATGAGCATTATTTACATAAAATTGCCTCAGAAGGTGATGATGTATTTATTATTTTTTGTGCTCTTGATGAAAATGATGAGAAAAATTTATATTATTCTCATTCACCAGATAGGGGCCAGAGCTTTGACGACCCTGTCAATCTAACAAAAGACAAAATACCTGAAGGATACGAAATAATTCAGGCTCATGAAGCGATAAGTGTAAACGGCAACAATGTGAATATTGTTTTCAAATGCGACAACAATGCAATTTTTACTATCCATTCAGGAGATAAAGGTGTTTCCTTTGATGCTCCCAAAATTATTGCCGATAGAGATGCCTATGCAATAGGGAAAGGCACCTGGCCTTCAATCTCATCCGGCCCTTCGGAAGACAAATTTTATGTTTTTTATACCTGGCCCAGTTTAGCAGTCTCCGATGATGGAGGTGAAAGTTTTTCCATTCCTACAATAATGGCACCCTACTTTAGTACCAATGGTCAGTTAGGACAAAATTTTAAATATCCAAATTTGCAGATAGATGACGATGGTAATGTGCATATGGCTTTTTGTGCCTACTTTAACTATGGTGACGATTACGATATTCATTACAGGAAATACAGTTTTGATCAAGAGGGCAGTAATAATACCAGCCAGGCTTTATCCCTTGATTATAATTATAGTGATAAAATTTGGGACAATATGCAGATCATGCAAAGATCTTTTGATATGTCCGAAAGTTTTACCCTTGAAATTTTTGTCAAACCGGCTCCGGAAAGTCCGGCAAAAGCTAAATTTATTGCTAAGGATATGTCCTATGGATTCAATTTGAAACGGGATAATTCTTATCAACCATTCTTTGAGTATATAACAGCTGAAAATGGTAAGATTACCATCACCTCCGAAGAAATCATGGAAAATGATACCTGGACGCACCTTGCTGTTTCCTTTGATAATAATATTGCAACAGATAATTTAAAACTATATATGAATGGACAGCTTGTGGCTTCCGGCAATGTAAGTGGTAGCCTTGCTCAAAAAGATGGTTACCTGATCATCGGCAACACTCGTTATAATGACTACTTTTCAGGGTTAATGGATGAATTGCGAATCTGGAACCGGGCTCTAACTTCCAGTGAAATTCAAGCAGGTCTGGAAGGTGAACTAGCTGGCACAGAAACGGGTCTTGAAGCCTATTTTAATTTTGATGGTCATTGTAAGGATATGACAGGAAATGGTAATGATGGTGTATTTATGCACAAGGAGACTTTTGTGGACTCAGATTTTGCTATTGTAGATATAAAGCATAAAAATGGAAAAACGAGTGAATTTTCTTTGAAGCAAAATTATCCTAATCCCTTTAATCCGGAGACTAATATTCGATTTTCAATTCCAAATCGAAGTCATGTAAATATAGCTATCTACGATATTCAGGGTAAAAAGCTCGAAACCCTGGTAAACAATATCCACAATGCCGGAGAACATTCTATTAAATGGAATGCAATACATTATAGCGCAGGTATTTATTTTTATAGGATTACCGCTCCTAATTTTACCAAAACAAAAAAATGTGTACTAATAAAATAATTTTTTAGAAAAATATTGTAATTAGAATACCGGGGAGTAGTAAATTTACTACTCCCCGGTATTTTTACTAACATTTTGGAGTTAATAATGAACCAGATTTCAATAATTTTAGTAGAACAGTTAAATATTTAGTAATTTTTAGTCAGGACTTGTTCTTACCCTCGGGGCTCTTAGATGATTGCTAACTTTTGTATCAAGATAAAAGTAGTTTGTTTTCAATGATATTCTATAAAGCTTAGCAATTAACAGCTCTGAAATAATAGATTTACTTGCCAGACTTTTCGGAGATTATTATTCTTATTGTAAAAAATTATTTATATTTTAACAGTGTTCTAAATAAAATTATGGATACCTATGAAAAAAATATTACTTATTTGCATTACATTTAATTTACTTACATATGCGACAGAGAAAACTAAAATCATGGCGCCAGCTACTCCTTCTTCGATTCCAGTTATAATTGCCGCCAGGAATAATGACTGGCAGGTTGATATTTTTCATAATCATTCTAAGGCCCATTCTCTGTTTTTAAATGGTAAAGTGGATATTTTGATCACCGGATTATCAGTTGGACAAAAGTTTTATGAGCAGAAAATACCTATAAAGATTATTAACAGCTATGTCAGTGGTCTATCCTATTTTGTATCTTTTCAGGATTCTGTAAATAACTTTAAAAGCCTCAAGGATAAAACTATTTATCTTCCTTTTAAAG
The DNA here is from genome assembly GCA_021735285.1 of Fidelibacterota bacterium. GTDB lineage: Bacteria > Fidelibacterota > UBA2242 > UBA2242 > JAFGTP01 > JAIPHI01. Next base: position 15,097 of record JAIPHI010000037.1, read on the forward strand.
GTTCTCCTCTGGAAGAAGTGACTAAATTTTTTATTGCTCAAGAAGAGCTAAGCTGGAATACGGATATTAAACCCCAATATGCCCCTTTCCCATCTACAGTTAATCTATTATTAAATAATAAAATTAAACATGCGGTTTTACCTGAGCCCTTTGTATCCAGAGTAATTAACTCTAATCAAAATATAAAGATATCATTCTCTTACTATAAAATGTGGAATAAATATACCAAACAGAATAATGGATATCCTCAAGTAGCAACATTTATTAAAGCAGATAAAAAACTAGATAAACAGCTCCTTACTACTTTAAATAATGCTCTACGAAAAAGCATTGAATTCACTACAAACTATCCCGATAGTGCTCTCAAGATAGTTAAACCAAAATTCAAGTTTTCTAAAAATATCCTTCAGGACGCCCTTATTAGAACTCATTTTCAACTATTTGCAGGAGATACGCTTAAGGATGTGGTGAGGAATTATTACCAAATATTAGGAAAGCCCTTAGATGAAACATATCAAGATTTTTTTCTCCACTATTAAAGAGAATCTGATTGCATTTTTTGCCTTTTTAATAATCTGGCAAATCAGTTCACTATTTTTTCAGGATTTTATAGTTCCTTCTCCAATTTTGATTTTTAATAATTTTGAAACCTTAATTACAGATTCTCTATTGAACAATTTAGAAATCACAATTTTCAGAATATTGACTGGTTTCAGTATTGCTTTTATAATTGGATCTATAATTGGATTTTTAAGTAACCTATTCAGAATTCGCGAATCAGTAAATACAGTTTTGATCTTGTTTCAGGTCTTGCCAGGTACAGTTCTGGGAATAATATATCTGTTAATTTTTGGTCAGGGAAATGCTGTTCCGGTGGCCATGATCATCACCCTGACAACGCCTTTGATAGCAATTAATACGGGCAATTCTCTATTAAATATCAACCAGGAATTGGAAGATGTGGTGTATAGTTTAGGTGGCACTTACTGGGATGCCATCCGTTCAGTTCATTTGCCTGCTTTGGTCCCTGTTCTACGGAGTAATGGTACTCTTGGTTTGGGATTCGCTCTCAAGATTGTAATTCTGGGTGAATTCATAGCCTCTGAAACCGGCCTTGGATACCTTTTAAATGTCTCAAAAATTTACTTTAACATGCGTTCAGTGTTTTTCTATTTATTATTAATTATCATAATCATGTTAATTTTTCAGATAATTATTAATCTGATTTTTGTTATATTTTTCGAAAAATATCTGTTCCAAACAAATATTCAATAGTATGCTAAAAACCAAAAATCTATGTAAAAAATACGATGAAGATCCCATTATTCATGACCTAAATATGCACCTAAAAAGGGGTGAAAAAGTCTGCCTCTTTGCTCCCTCCGGAACCGGTAAGACTACTTTAATCAAAATTATCAATGGCCTAATTACAAATTACCAGGGTAAAGTTGAAGTGAGTTCCAAAAACATTTCCACTATTTTCCAAAGTCCTGATCTATTCTGGTATAAAACTGTCAAAGAGAACATCCTTTTCCCACTCCAACTCAAAAATATTAAGTTTGATTCTAAAATAGATAAGATTTATCAAGCCTGGATAAAAACAACGGAGTTACATAATAAGGAGCATCTTTATCCTCATGAATTGTCCGGTGGGATGAAACAAAAAGTTGCTCTGGCAAGAGGCTTTATTTTTAATCCGGATTTTATCTTATTAGATGAACCTTTTAACTCCATTGACATTCGCGCTAAGGAAAAAATAATTAATTTTATTTTAGAACACTACCCCCAGAAAAGCTTCTTATTTGTGACTCATAATCTGGAAGAGATCCCCAAACTGGCTGATAAAATTTTTCTTTTTAAAAAAGATATGCTATCAGGTTTTAAGGAAATAATAATTGAAGAATCCGAGGATTCATCCACAATTATCAAAAATATATTTGAAGAGCTCTACTAATTATTGTATATTAAACTACGGTCCCGCTTTTAAAAGGGACAAAAGCAGTCAGCCTAAGCGGAGTCGAAGGCTGATTTTTTGCTTCTCTCGTCCATCTTTCGATTCCACTCATTATGATATTTTAAGTAAAATACCTTTTTAAAGGGGACTCAATTATATTTAATAATGTTATTTCTTTTCATACCAAATGTAATTGCACTACAATTATCCAGTATCTAATTGTCTTTATTAATTCTTTAGTTACACATGTAGCATTAAATAAGATTTGTGCCAAAGTATGATTTTTCATAACTTGTAAATGTCAACTATATCATACGGGGGAGAAAGTTATGGATGAGAATTTAATAGAATTAATAGAAGAGAGTATCAAGTCAAATTGGAGGCAACCGGCTCTTTCAAACTACCAATCTGAAAATATTAGTTATAAAATGGTTGGTAAAAATATAATGGACATGCATAAAATCTTCGAGGAGATTAAAGTTGATTCCGAAGATAAAATCGCACTTCTTGGGAAAAATAGCGCAAATTGGGCAATATCTTACCTCTCAGTAGTAAGTTACCGAGCCATTGTGGTCCCCATGTTATCCCATTTCCACACGAAGGATATAGCACATATCATTAAGCACT
>JAIPHI010000038.1 GCA_021735285.1 Fidelibacterota bacterium
CCCTTAAAGGAATTTTGCAGGATATAGAAACCAATTCTCAGAATAATAAAATTATCTCCGCTCTCTCAAAAATACAGAAAGATATTGCTCAGGAAAAATTGGTTTCGCCCGCCATCTGGATGATGAGCGATTTCCAGAGTCAAAGCAACGAGTTCAGTCAAAGCCTAAAAAATCAATTAAAAAATCTAAATAATGGCCAACTACTTTTTTTCCCCATCAAATATGAACAGGAGAACTACTCCCTTGTTAATGCCAGTTTTCCTGAACAACTGCTAGAGATAAATAATGAATTAAAAATTTCCGCCCTGCTTAATAATGAGGGTAATTCCGGTAAAATCCCTTTGTCCCTGTTTATAGAGGGAGAAAGAGCAGGACGAACCACATTAAATTTTAGCGAGAGAAATGAATTAAGGACAGATTTTTCATTCATCCCGACCAAGCCAGGGGTTTTAAACGGAGAACTAGCCCTTTCAGCAGATCCCTTTATGGCTGATAACACCCACTACTTTTCAGTCCATATCCCGGCTAAGTTACAAGTTCTTCTGGTTAGGAACTCCGATCGGGATTCTCCCTATCTTACTAAAGCTTTACAGGTTTATGGAAAAGATAAATTGCAGCTGAAATCAACTGATCAAGATGCTTTTGCTACTGAAAATCTATTTCGTTATGACATTATCATCTTTTCAGACCTGGAAGGGATTAATATCAGCCAGATTAATACTTTTTTAGACCAGGGTGGCGGAGCTCTGATCCTTCCCAATAGAGATGGAGCTCGCCAAAATTACAACCAATTTTCAAATAAAATCGGACTACCTGAATGGAATAGGACACAGAATTTCTCTGAAAATAATTATGTAAAATTGGGAAACATTAAGGAAGAGCATCCTATTTTTCAAAATATCTGGCAGGGTGAGAAAAAATTGGCAGTTCAATTTTACCAGATTCCCTGGTTTAATATAACTAATCAAAAGGTGCTCGCCTCCTATGAAAATGACGCTCCATTTTTGATAATCCCGCAAGAGCAGACCAATGTAGTATTAATGGCTACTAATCCGGCTGAGAATTGGACGGATATCCAGTTGACAGGGTTGTTTGTGCCCTTATTGCATAGGATCATCTCCTACTTAGGTGGTCAGACCGATTTTAATTTTAGCTATACAGTCGGTGATACAATCCAGTTGAACCAATTCAACCTGGATAACACTCAAAATTTATTGATTTCCACCCCTTCAGGAAGAGAATATAAGCCAGAAGTAAAACAGGGAGAGATAATTTTCAAAAGAACAACGGAACCCGGTATTTATGATATCTATAATAAAAATAGAGAAGCGACATCATTCGCTGTTAATATTTCTGCTAAGGAGAAGCAATGTCAGTATTTAGATTCGGAAGCTTTACAAAAATTTAGTACTAATCAAAATAATTTATTAGTTTATAGTGAAAATAGTTCAACAAGCCAGAAAACGGCAGGTGAGATCAGTCACTGGTTGCTGATTGCAGTTTTAGCTCTTGCAATTTTTGAAATCTGGCTTGTTCGAGGTGAATAAACTTTATAGGATAAAAATATAAATATGCTAGAAAAACAAATTTTTCCCAAAAAAGCAATTCTCGTAAGTGCAGCAGTAGGGCCAGAAGAGAAGGAAGATCTAGAAGAACACCAGCAAGAATTGAAAATGCTGGTACAGACCTTAAAGATGCAAGTGCTCGATACTTTTCAGGTTGTTTTAAAAAGTATTACTCCGGCTACATTTATCGGGAGTGGTAAGGTCCAGGAGATAAAAGAAACTGTAGAATTATTGGATGCCAAAATTGTTGTATTTGATAACGATCTGAAACCTTCGCAGGAAAGGAATCTGGAAGAAATGTGGGGTAATGTCGTAGTTACTACTCGAACTGGCATAATTCTGGAAGTTTTTAGACGGCATGCCAGGACTCGAGAGGCTAAGACCCAGGTGGAACTAGCACGATTGGAATATCTTTCAACTCGCCTGGTAGGTATGTGGTCTCACTTAAGCAGACAGGATGGAAGTGTTGGTGTGCGGGGTGGTCCCGGTGAAAAACAGGTCGAAATTGATCGTCGTATAGTCAACGATAGAATCGCAAAGCTCAAGGAAAAGCTTGCAAAGATAGAACAGCAAAAGGAGGTCCAAAGCAGCCAAAGACAACAGGAATTTAGAGTTGCAATAGTGGGATATACAAACGCCGGAAAGTCCACTCTTATGAAGGCTATGACTCAAGAAGAGGTGCTAGTTCAGGATCAGCTCTTTGCTACCCTCGATACTACTGTTCGAAAGTGTGAACTAGATAGTTCCCATACAATTTTATTAAGTGATACTGTAGGATTTATTAGAAAATTACCCCATCGCCTGGTTGCATCCTTCAAATCTACACTGAAAGAGGCGCGTGAAGCTGACCTTATTTTAAAAGTTACTGATTTGAGTTCCGACTATTGGAAAGAACATCTGCATACTGTTGAAACAATTCTCGAAGAACTAGACGCTCACAAAATTCCATCCATGATAATTTGCAATAAAATCGATAAATGTGATAATTCGGACTTTCAAAAGGTAAAGCATAATTATCCTGACGCAATTTTCATATCGGCTATCGATCATATAGGAATTGACAATCTAAAGAAAAAGATACTCGATTTTTTACACGAAAAAGAAGTTAGAATTAAATTGACAATTCCAGCCGATAATATGAAAAGCATTGTAGCTCTCAGAAAATATGGCACGATAGAAACCGAAGAATATGAAAATAGCCAGGCTTTTATTGATATAGTTTGTTACCAAAATATCTGGAATAAACTAAAGGATCAACTTACCGATAATATAGAAGTAAAATCTGTGGAAAAGGTCAGTGGTTAATCGAACTATTGATTACGAATCAGATGATTTTTTTGTCAATTATAATGGGGACATGAGACATGGAATTAACAATCCTTGGCTCCGGGTCTGCAATTCCCGTCGCAGACCGCAATCCTGCTGCCTATCTACTGGATGTGGAGGGTGAAACTATCTTAATTGATAGTGGCACAGGAGCCTGTCGTCAGATAGCAAAAGCAGGCAGAGAATTAAAGGAAATTAACAAAGTCTTCTACTCTCATTTTCATATCGATCATATTGGCGAATTACCAAGTCTATTGTTTGCAATTAAGAATAGTGATTTTGAAGCTACAAACACAAGTTTAAAAATCTATGCTCATAAAAATTTCAAAAAATTTATAGATAATTATAGCGAGCTTTATGGTGACTGGATAAAGAATCCTGATTATCCCTATGAATTTCATCCCTTGGTTAAACCAAAAATAGAATTCAACAGTTTTACTTTATTCACTTTTCCTGCTAATCATAATCCGGAGAGTTTAATATTTAGATTTGAAACAAAAGATGGAAAGTCCCTAGTTTATACAGGAGATACTGATTTTTGTCAGGAACTTATTAATGCAGCTCAGGATACCGATCTGCTATTGACGGAATGCTCCTTTCCCGATAGTTATGAAGTGAAAGGTCATATGAGTCCTAAAAAAGTAAAGCAGGTCATAGAATTAGCTCAACCTAAACAAACCCTTCTAACTCATTTATATCCCCAAAATGATAATAGCTCACTAATTGAAAGAGTTGGTTGCGCAGATGAACACAAACTGTCAGTTGCAAAGGACCTGGACATTATAAAAATTTGATGTCTTTATATAATATAGTGATTTGCAAAAGTTTTGTCTGATGTAGCATAACTATCCTTAGTTGTGGGTTTTCCTGAAGCCTTCGATAGGCTGAAGTGAAAAAATAGATTTATAGCAATTTTTAAAACAAATGTCTTTGTAAATATTTCAGAAGTAGGCTGAAGCCTACTATAAATTACTTATTGAATCTAGAAATCACCACGATAAATCGTGGTGTTATTCTCATAAAAAATATGAGAAGTTCACCATGCTTTAGCCTATCTCTTATACGCATTTATTCAGCAGCTACTTGCAAAATTGCTAATAAAAGATAGATTACCCCTCTCCCCCTCCGGCAAAATCTATTCCCGTTAAAAAACAAACAAGACAAGCGGAGCAAGCTTCATAGGGAAAACTCTCCGGGCTCACAATTTAATGAAAAAACTATGATTTTACGTTACTTCAAAACAAAAGGAACAACAGTGTCCCCCTTAGCAAAGGGGGAACAAGGGGGTTGTAAGATTGTTCTGTTTAGAAAACTAACATCTTTTGCGTATAATAGTTAGGCTTTAGCATGGTGAACAGGGCGTTAAAGTAAATTAATTTAGTCTGCTTCAGCAGACTTCCCAATTACCAACATCGGACAAAACTTTTGCAAATCGCATAACTAGTATTTGTAATAAATTATATCTATCCTTTTATAAGACAACTTATTTGAAAATCGCTATATAATAATAAATATTTTACAGATGCTCTAAATCCCAATGTACTCAAACCCCCTTATAGCTGTCATAACCAGACCTAGTAGCATAAAAACTATCCCGATGGTATTTGCTAATTGCTTTTCATTTACTTTATTAGCGAAATAAGCACTCCCTACTCCTCCAAAAATAGCAGAAAAGCCAATAATCAAACCTGCTAATAATTCAATATGACCGTTAAACACATAACCCATTGTCCCGGAGGTTGCAGTGATAGCCATGATAAGCACCGAAGTTCCAATTGCAATATGAAGGGGAAAATCGAGTATAAAAACCAGAACAATCAGAATCATTCCACCTCCACCAGCTCCCAATAAGCCTGTCACTATCCCTATGGCAAATCCAAGAACTAGAGAAGTGATTAGCTTTTGAACCTTAGTATCAAATTTTATAATATCCTGAAACTTGTTGACAATCGCCTTCCTATTGAGACCTTTCTTCCAGATTAACAAGCCTAAAATGGTTAAATATATCCCAAAGATCCCACCCAGGCCGCTTTCCGGCATACCTGCTGAAAAGCTGGCACCCAGCTGGGCTCCTACAATGGAGCCAATTGCTATCCATATTCCAGAGCGAATGTCTATATTGCCATGCCTATGATAGGTCACAGCAATGGCTAAAGGGGCAATAATATCAACCAAAAGACTGGTTCCTATGGCATCATGGATAGAAAAATTGAGGGCCATATTTAATAGAGGCACAACAACCACAACTCCTGATGATCCGGTCAATCCTGTAATGGCTCCTGTAAAAAGTCCAATTATAACTAAAATAACTATACTAATTATACTCATTTTAGATCAATTTTATTATCCCAATTAATTAAAATCAAAATTTGAATTCAGATAGTGGTCCAAATTCAAAAGCCAATATCTTATAAATATTAATCTGTTTTATCAATAAATATTTTATAAAGATAGATATAGTTAAGCTACCAAATACCCGCTATTTATAGATTCAGCAAAAAATCTATCCTGCCTTAAAATAGTTTCGAGCTATTTATTAAGATTATAATTTATTTTGGGAAATGACTATGAAAAGTAGTCAGTCACTTAACTGAGATTCTAATTTAGAAATTGCCTCTCTGGCGTTTTCAATTTCCGGAAAATTCCGGCTGCTTTGCTTCCAAAGTTGTAAAAATTCACGATAATGCTCAAGAGCCTTGGCAGGTTGATCTTTCTGCTGATAAGCTAATGCCAATTCATAATGAAATTGCGGGTGGATCAACCTCAAATCATTACGCTTCGGATTGGGCTGTAATATCTTCTTATACTCTTCAATAGCCTTATCTATGTTACCATTTTTCAAATAAGCCAAAGCCAGCATATTTTTGCGGGTAAAATTATAAAAAATATAGGATTCCGGATTTGAAGTCATCCTAATATTAAGTTTGATATTCTCCTTACAAAAATCAATTGCTCGCTGATGAGCACCCAATGTAATTAATTTTCTAGGATATATATAATTATAATAAAAATTAGCCCAATTTTTACTTACTTTCACTCTGGAAATAATCGATGGATCAGCTTTGGAAGTATCAATTATAGAATTAATATTAAATTTTCCAAATTCTGTTAACATTTTAAACATAAGATAAAACACCGAAGAGTGGGCATATTTAGTATTATTGAAATACTCTTCCATCCTGTTCAGATGGATATTACTCTTATCGTCTTCATTTATATCATTATAAATTCTATAAAGATAAAAATCTGATAAGGCAACTTTATATTTATTATTTAGTTCTTCAAAAATTTCAGTGGCTCTATTAATATCATTGATAGCAGCGTCGAATCTGCCCAGCCAATAGTAAATAAAACCTCGCCACTGATATCGTTCAGCCTTATCTCCTTTCGTCTTTGCCAGGGTAATTGACTGATCAATCCAATACAAAGCATTATCATAATCCTCTTTCAGACTATACATATATCCGATCCTATATTCAGAGAAACCCGGATCGATTCGCGCCGCATCTTTGTATTTTTCAATAGCATCATCGATTCTACCCATGGTTAAATATAGATCAGCCATGGTATCATGAGGATTAGCATCATCAGGATACAGTTTTAAATATTTTCGGACATATTCCATGGCCTTCTCATAATTTTCATGATCAGGTTCAAGATATAAATAGGCGAGAGCATTCAGGACAGGTCCATAATTGGGGTCCAATTCCAAAGACTTCTGATATTCCGCTAAAGCTTTATTAAAATCCAGGCCCTGATATATTTGACCTAAAAGATAATGAATTCTCTTATCATTGGGATATTTGCGAACAATGTTTTCAAATATACTAAAGCGTTTGGCTCGATTGTTTTCAATGTATAATGCATAATAAGCATTTATATATAACCTTTCTTTCTCAGTCGCACCCCCGGAAAGCTGATAAGCTTTCTTAATAGCCCGATCTCTTTCCTTAATATTGTTTAAATCATTATAAGCCTGGGCTAAGTATAAATAAGCTGAAGCAAAAGTAGAATCGATCTCAATTGCTTTTTCCATATAATTTATAGTTTCTTCGTGATAAAGCAATTGTTCAGCATGTAAACCCTTAACATAATAATTATAGGCTTCTATCGACTGAGTAGTGAGATCAGCAATATTGATCTGTTCTTGTTGGGGAGTGCTAACTCCGACCTCTTCTACTACTTTTTTAGTTAGAACATCAGCCATTGTAAAAAGGTCTTCCAACTTTTTACCATCTACCTGTTCCGAACCTATATTTCTGCCAGTAGAAACATCACTTAATTGCGCATTAATTCTGATCCGTTCTCCAATCTTGATAATACTGCCCAGCATCATAATTTGCACATTGGCTTTTCTGGCTACCCTGGTCGCTACCTCTTTATCTATGGCTTTGACATTTTCTTTTCCAATAGCCCGGAGTATATCATATAATCGTTGGCTGCTTACCACTTCGAGTTCATCAAAACGAGAGAGATTTGTAGTAAGCATATCTACAAGAATTTTTTCAAGCCCCTGATGCTCTGTTCTATTATCGAAATACATAACCGCTATTGATTTTTTACTTGATTTGTAACTTTGGGCGTCTTTTTCAAAAACGCCTCTGCTAAAAAATATGGTCAGGGCAATAATTAGAGCAATAAGGGCAATACCAAGCCCAATAAACAGGTTTCTTTTTCTTGAAGTAAGCACAATAGTTGTAGAAGTGCTTTGTTTACGCTCAGAAGCCCGGGGAGGAGATTCTGCAGATTGAGTTATCCGGCTACTCTGATTATCAATTTTTGATGTAATTTTACTGGAATCCCTTTTTAACCTCTTAAGTTCACATAGCATATCATCAATATGTTGGTATCTATATTCAGGGTCTTTTTCCAGAGCTCTATTAATTATATTACCGAATTCCATTGGAATCTCAGGAATGTAGTCCTTTAATTTTGCTGGTTGGTCATTTAATATTGAGTAGATCAAGGCCTGTCTGTATTCACCTTGAAAAGGTAATTGACCTGTTAACATTTCAAAAAGCACAACACCTAAAGACCAAATATCAGTCCGATGGTCCACTTCCTTCCCACTCGCCTGTTCAGGCGACATATAAGCAACTGTACCAAGAGTCGAGCCATCTGTAGTTAGAGATGTATCAGCCACTTTAGCTAAGCCGAAATCCAATATTTTAGCAACTCCATCATCAGTGATCTGAATATTACCGGGTTTAATGTCGCGATGAATAATTCCTTCTTGATGGGATTTGCTCAAGCCATCGGCAATCTGGATAGCAATATCAAGAGCCTCTTCAATCTCAAGGGTCCCTTCACTAATTTTTTTTGATAAGGTCTCTCCTTTATAATAGCCCATAACAATATAAGGTTGGCCGTCTTTGGTTTCATTGATCTCATAGATCGTACATATATTGGGATGGTCCAAGGCTGAAGCTGATTTTGCTTCCTGGATAAATCGTTTTTCCTTGGATTCTTCATCAGCAATAATTTTTGGCAAAAATTTGAGTGCCACAGGTCGGTCAAGTTTGGTATCGATGGCTTTAAAGACCACCCCCATACCTCCTTCACCCAGTTTTTTTGTTATTTTATAATGGGAAATTGTTTTACCGATCAACCTTCTTCCTCACCCGAAACCAAAAATTTTCTAGATCAAAATAATGATTTCAAAAGACCTGCTAAAAATTATCTTTTAATAATTAGCAGAGTCATATCATCTCTTTGCAAATCTCGCCCTGTGAAATTTTGTACCGCTTCTATTATAGCCTCCAAAATTTGCTTGGCAGATTTATCTTTATTTTTCTTTATAATTTTTTTTAAACGCCACTCATCAAAGGATTCTTCTTTTGGGTCTCCGGCCTCTGTTACTCCATCAGAGTAAACTACTAACAGATCACCTTGATTAAAAGTTATACTTTCCTGTTTATAATTCACCTCTTCTTGAAATCCGAGAACCATCCCCCCAGCGGAGAGCTCTTCTATACCTCCTTCGGCATCTAAAAAAATTGGCGGAGGATGACCAGCCCGGGAATAACACAGTTGATTAGTTTGTGTGTCCAGGATTGCATAGAAGAGAGTAGCAAATTTCTGAATATTAGTACTATGATAAAGAAAATTATTTGATTTTTTCAAACATTCTGCACAGGAAGCACAATTCACAGCCTGCCCTCTTAAGGTGGCCTGTAAATTAGCCATCAAAAGCGAGGCAGGAATACCTTTACCGGATATATCACCTAAACAAACGGCTAATTTGTCCGCATTAATTTTAATAAAATCATAATAATCGCCCCCCACCTCTTTGGCAGAAATACTATAACCAATAATATCATATCCTTCAATCTGAGGATTCTCTTTGGGGAGTAATTTTTGCTGAATATCTCTGGCAACTCGTATATCCTCTTCTAATCTTATAAGTTGTTTTTCCTGTTTATACAATCTGGCCTGTTCCAGTACTTGAGCAGATTGGGAGGCGATTATAGATAATATTCTTTGATCATCCTCCGTGAACTCGCCTCCTAGTCTTTTATTAAAAACATTTAATAGCCCGATCATTCTACCTTTTACCATCAGGGGAACACTTAATAAAGAACGAACAGGAAATTCCATATTTTCTGTCAACTGAAAACGATCATCATGTTGAAAATCATTTACCAGAAGAGGTTCTCTATTTTTCAACATCCAGCCTGAAAGCTGGACTCCGAAATGGTAGGGTACTTTAGATTGGGAGTCATCAATTCTGCGAACCATTGTCTGGAAAGGCCTATCAGATTTTTCATCTTCCAGTAACATTACGGCTCCCTGCTCGACATGCAGATATTTTACACACTTTTTGACGATCAGATCAACTACCTCTTCCAGATTCCAAACACCGCTTATTGCAGTGGCAATCTCATTCAAAATAGAAAGTTCCTTTACCGAATCTCGCAGTCTTTGGACTTCAGACCTATTCCCGGGAGCCATAATATAATAATTTCCTTTGATTCTTTAAATTATTTATCAAAAGCTTCAATAGCTTCATCTACGGAATCATAGGTATCAAATACTTCTCGCAATTCCATCTGATAGATCAGGCTGTAGATTTTTCTGGATGGACGGGCAATTTTCATTTCCCCCTCTGCATTTTTCAGGGAAGTATAAGAAGCCATCAAGGCTCCTAATCCAGTACTACTGAACCACTTAATATGTCCCATATCCACTACGATTTGCTTCTTACCTTCTTCAATAAGATTCTTAATATAAGGATGTAGATTGACTTTATCGTGAATCATATCTCCTTTAAGTGTCAAAATTGTTACACCATTCTTCTGTTTTTCTTTAATGCGCATACTTTCCTCCTAATTTAATTATTTATCCCCCATAGAAATATGCTTTATTAGGGATAACTTATTCAAACCATTTATTCTTTCATATTCAACTTTATCAATGACTTTTTTGATAATTGGTATTCCCAGTCCTCCATCTCGATATTGCATAAAATCCTGGCGTTTGTCAAAAGGTTCAATATTATCAAAATCAATAGGTTCACCCTTATTAGTTACTTCCGCTACTATTCTTTTATTATTTATATTAAGAATCAACTCGAATACTTTGTTATTAGCTGTGGAATACAGAACTGCATTTTTACAGGCTTCGCCGACTGCCATTGCAAAAACATCAGCATCCCTATCTGCCATCCCCTGTTTACAAGCTATGTAATCAACAAAATCCCAGGTCTTATCCAGAGTCTCTCGTCCACCTTTGATTATAATTTGGAAATTACCTATAAGAGTATCTCCTTTTTAATTATTTAAATTATTTTCCTATTCCTAAAGCCCCTCCTGGCTATTAGATTAAGATCATAAAATATACATATTAAAATAATAAATATAACCTATACTTACAATAAATATTATAAATAATTCCTCACTATCAGGCCTTCATTTAAATCCGGTATTAATTGACAGAATTGCAATTATATATGATATTTTTTTCTAAATGAATCTTATTGAATTCCATTCAAAAAATCATCAATATAATTTTGTACTTGTTCAATATTAGAATATTCGTTTAAAGTCAAATTCTCACACCCCGCAATCATTGCCGAAAGTTTATAATTACTCCCTTGCTTATATAGACAAAGTACCGGTTTATTATTTTCAATTGCCCGTCCTATTTCATACCCAACCCCCAGACTTGGAGTAGTAACTTCGGCTACCAGAACATTGGATAAATATAACCATTCCATATCTCTGGTATGAATACTGATATCATTTTCGATATTCTCTCCGAATTTACTGAGTCCACGGTCTGCCACATGTTCCGTTAAAACAGTGCCAAACTTTTTCAGATATGTGATGATTTTTTGATACAATTCTACATATTCTCGACCTCCCCGAATAGAGCCTGCAAAGTAAATTTTCATAAGATTAGTTTTCCTTACTAATGAGCTTGCGTCTTTTTATTGTTTTTCAGGTTTTACCATGGGGACAAAACGCACGGGAATCACCGATCTTTCCCGAATTTTACCATTTTTTTTCCTGACTACTTCTAGTTCCTGAGACCTATCTCCTACCGGAATAACCATTTTACCATTTTCTGCCAGCTGCTGTTTAAGAGCTTCAGGAATCGTAGGTGGAGCACAAGTGACAATAATTCCATCATAAGGGCTATGCTCTTGCCAGCCCTGATAGCCATCTCCTATTTTGACATTAATATTATTATAACCTAGTCTATGTAATCTCTTTTTAGCCTGGAGCCCCAGTTCTTTAATGATTTCAATTGTATAGACTGAGTCGCAAATTTCACTTAAAACAGCGGCTTGATATCCTGATCCCGTACCTATTTCCAGAACCTTATCATTTTTATCTAATTCAAGTAAATCTGTCATAAGCGCCACAATATAGGGCTGAGATATAGTCTGCTTATATCCGATTGGCAAAGGTCGGTCATGATAGGCAAATGCTCTGTATCTTTGGGGTACAAAACGATGCCTTTCCACCTTTTTCATTGCTTCTAGAACTTCAGGATCATCTACTCCTCTTTTACGAATCTGCTGACTTACCATACGAAGCCGCTGGTTTTTAAATTTTTTTGTACATTTGTTCAAAGCGAAAGGACCGGCGGATAAGAAAATAGTTCCACAAAAATAAAGTATGAAAATCGTTATTCTTATATATCTTCTATTTCGCATAGCATTATATTAAAATTAATTTATAAGAAAATAAAGATTTTTTGGTTCCATTCAGTCAAATAGTGATATATTTACCTAAATATAAATAACTGAGTCTCGTAAAAAGACTATCTCGTTTCTTAGACACCACTCCTGGGCAAATTCCAACGCCACAAATATATTTACCACTATTTACTTAACATTTTATGTCTCTCTAAGTTTTATTATGATTATAGTTAATGATAATTGGGTATATATTCAAGCCTGTAATTAGTTAATATGAAACCACTTTTGCTCTATCAAATTTCAATTTTCAATACCTTATTAAAAAATACTTCCAGCATCATCATTAAATGCGTCTTGAAAATTTAGGAGCAAAACGGTCAAATAATATTTTTTCCCCTTTTTTCCCTCAGCCCACTGAGGGCTTCGGATTAAAAACACAACTAAGGATAGTTGTGCTACAAATGAACTACCCCAAGCCATAGCCTAGAGGAATTATTAGAATAAAAGAGAATCTGTGATCCTCTTTCCATTAATGAATATTCCAGAACGCTTATCTTATACCCTCCCAATTTCTGTATGTTATTTTTATTACTTTTTCAAGATTGGCAATCATAAAGTATCTTAGCGAGCCCATTTTATAAATATATATCCTTAAAAAAACAATTTTCATGCCGATATTGAGCTACTTTTAAAAAAGCTTCATTTGGAAACAACACTGTTTTTTATAGATTTTATTACTTAATTTAACAAAACAATATAATCGGAATAACAGGAGAAATAGCAATGATAAAAAAAAGATTCTTAAAAACAAAACCCGAATGTAAAGTCCACTTTAAATTAACAAAAAAAGAAATAGGTAGCGCTCAATCGGTGAATTTAGTAGGCGAGTTTAATGATTGGGATAAACAATCCCATCCTTTTAAAAAATTAAAAAATGGTGATTTTTCTCTGACTCTCAATTTACCTAAAAATAAGACTTTCCAGTTTAAGTATTTGATTGACGGAGAAAAATGGATGAATGATAAAAGCGCAGATAGCCAGGCTCCTTCCCCTTACCCTGGTGTAAATAATTCAATTTTATCAACATAATTATAATAATAGACAATAGCTTCCCGGAAATCCGGGAAGCTATATGACCGACTTTATTCCTTAGCCCAAATTTGTAAAAGATTAACAAGAGTTTCTACGGTCTTTTCCATACCCTGAATTGCAATCCACTCTTTTTTACTATGAAAGTTGTGACCTCCGGTAAAGATATTCGGAGTTGGAAGCCCCATAAAACACAATCTGGCCCCATCGGTTCCTCCTCTAATCAGATTCAACTTTGGTTCCAGATTTGACTTTTTTACAGCATCAAGTGCATATTGCACCACTTTTTCATGCTTTTCCAGGATTACTTTCATATTTTCATATTGCTCTTCAATATCTAATTTTATCTCTGCTCCGGGATATTTTTCTGCTATATCTTCTTTGATCTTATTAAGGATATCTCTTTTCTCTTGCATTCCATCCTTTTCAAAATCCCGGATCAGAACTTTAAATTTGGTTTGTCCCACATCTCCATCTAATTTATAAGGATGCAAATAGCCTTCCCTCTTTTCCGTAGTTTCGGGGGCAGGGTTCTGACCAATCCGCTTAATAACCTCAGCACCAATCTTAATAGAGTTGACAAGTTTATCTTTGGCATATCCCGGGTGCACATTTACCCCATTAATTTCAAATTTTGCCAGAGCAGCATTAAAAGTTTCATTCTCGATTTCTCCAACAGTTTCCCCATCTACAGTGTAAGCATATTTAGCTCCGAATTTTTCAACATCGAAATATTTCGTCCCATTCCCAACCTCCTCATCAGGAGTAAACCCTATTTTTATCTCACCATGTTTGATATCCGGATTTTCATTTAAATACTCAAGAGTGGTCAATATCTCTGTAATGCCGGCTTTATTATCGGCCCCCAGTAAAGTTGTGCCATCTGAAGTAATAATATCATCTCCAATGTGTTCTTTGAGGGCAGGATTTTCAGCTGCTTTTATTGCTATAGATGCATCCCCTGGCAATTTTATATTCCCGCCATTATAGTTTTCGTGAATTACAGGTTTTACATTTTTACCACTGACTTCCGGCGACGTATCTACATGAGCAATCAAACCGATTACAGGCACATTATCTTTATTTTCAAGATTGGAAGGATAAGTCCCCATGACATAACCATTGTCATCCATCTCCACATCTGGACAACCCAGTTCTTTAAGTTCATCAACTAAGATCTTTAGTAATTTTTTCTGCTTTTCAGTACTTGGATATTGATCTTCTACTCCTTCTTTAGATTGAGTATCGATCTTTACATATCGAAAAAATCTTTTAAGCATCCTCTCTCGCATAATTAGCTCCTCATTTAATTACCTTATTACAACAGAATCAAGGTTATTAAATATCTTAAAGAATACAAAGTAAAAAAATATGTAATAATTCTCAATTCATTCAAATTTGTGCTGGAAAAAATGATATAAAATTTGGAATATATTTTTTATATTTGCCATATAGAAGAATCAGAGAAATTTGATTAATTATAATTTAAACATATACAATGCATAAATATAAATTGATTAAATTATTAAACTTACAGTTTTATTAGATTTAACAATATGAGACAACAATTACTATTTGAAGAAGTAAAATACCTAAAGCAAAAAAAAGTATCGAAAAGAAAATTACCAGATTGGGAATATTTTGACAAATTAGTAATTAATAGAGCATTAAATAGGAAAATAGTCTCCTTTCAGGCAAACAAAAAAGTCCCTCTCTATAGATGGTTTAAATTTAAAGAAGCATATTCTACCCAACTTGTTGATTATTGTTTGGATTATACTTTTAACAAAAAAATGGATGTAAATAAAGTTCTCGATCCATTTTCAGGTATAGGGACTACAATTACTCGCTCCTATGAAAAAGGACTTTCTACAACAGGAATTGAGATTTTACCTGTAGCAAATGCAGTAGCAAAAGCTCGCCTCTCTTCCTATAAGGCAGATAAAAAATTATTTATCAAAAATTTAAACAAATTGGAATCGTGCAATTTATCTAATCCTTCAGGTAAATATAATTTTCAACATATCCGCATTACCAAAGGAGCATTTTCTAAAAAAACGGAAACAGAGCTTTCTGCATATAATGACTTTTTAGAGAAGATCGAAGATGAAACAACAAGATACTTGTTCTGGTTTGCGAGTCTGGCGATATTAGAGAAAATAAGTTATACTCGTAAAGACGGACAATATCTGCGTTGGGACCATAGAGCTAGAAGAAAAGTAAGGTCTTCATTTGAAAAATCAAAAGTATATCAATTTAAACCAGCTTTACTTAATAAACTGAAAGAATTACTGGATGATATAAATAATCATTCTTCAAATAAAATAGAAAATAATAGAGTAAATATTATTGAAGGTTCTTCATTAAAGGATATGTTTCAATTACAGGAGAATACATTTGATGTAATAATTACCTCCCCCCCATATTGCAACAGATACGACTATACGAGAACTTATGCATTGGAATTGGCATATATGGGATATAATGATGAAGATGTTAAATTACTCCGGCAAAAACTACTCTCTGCTACTGTAGAAAATAAGAGTAAATATGATGAACTGTATAATATTTACAAAAAAGAAAATAAAATTGATGAATTTCAACAAGTTAATGAAGTTTTCTCTAAAAACTCTTTATTGAACAATGCCTTAAGTTACTTAAAAAAGAAAAATGAAAACAAAGAATTAAATAATAAAAATATCATATCAATGGTTCATAATTATTTTTTTGAGATGGCTTTTATAATTAAAAATATGAGCAAATCTATAGCACCAAATGGGCGGATTTTTATGGTTAACGATAATGTTCAATACGCAGGATATTCCATTCCAGTTGATTTTATATTGTCTAATTTTGCTTCCGAATTCGGACTTTCTATTGAAAAAATATGGGTATTACCAAATGGAAAAGGTAATAGTAGTCAGCAGATGGGGAAACATGGACGAAATGAGATTAGAAAGTGTGTATATGTTTGGCATAATAAGGAATAAGGCACTATGACCTCAAATGATAATTACACTCGTAATTTACGCCTAATTAAATCGCTATTAATAGTTACTTCATTACAGAAAAAAGATGATATAAAGGCAAGAAAAAAAATTGAGCATCTATCTCTTGATTTAAGTTGGAAACCAATAGATAGATTAATGATTGATAAAGAAGTCTGGGAATATATTATCCAAGAAAAATTATATGATCCAAAACTAGTCTTCTGTCATCCTGATATACTTCTAACTGAACCAACATCAAGCCTATATTATCGAGGATTATCAGGTCTTTCAAAAAAAGCAGCCTCCGATTATATAGGTACAGTAGATTCTTTAGAAAAGGGAAATCCAAGAGCTAGGCTTAATGATAAAAAAGCTCTTAAAATGTCTCAAACATATAATACATTTATTTGTTCAGTTATTAAAAATTCAGTTTCGTGGACATTACAGAATGGATATCGTTCCATAATTGCTAATATAGGAATAACTTTAGATGGTAAAATGCGAAATAAAGTTGGAGATATGGCTGAAGAACGCATAAGATTATTAATTGTTAAGTGGCTTTGGGATAACAATTTGATTGTAGCCCCAGATCTAACAGAAGATGATTTAAATAGTCAAATACCAAATACATTGCAGATCAGAGATGACATAGAAATGGTTTTTTGTCCAGAGCCAGATATCGCTTTCTATAAAAATGGAAAACTCATTGCAATAATTGAGATAAAAGGAGGTACAGATCCTGCTGGAGCCCTGGAAAGATATGGAGCTGCAAAAAAATCATTTGAATCGGCTATTTCTGAAAGCAGAAGATGTAAGATATTATATCTGGCAGCAGTTTTTACTCCAGAATTAAAGAGAAGAATTAAAAATGATCGGCTTGTTGAAAAATATTTTGATATTATTAGTATTTTAGAAGATTCCGAAGTTCGGAATAATTTTCTGAAGGAATTATTTCATTATACATTAAGAGTTACTTAAATATATTTATTATGGGAAGTTACATGGAAGACAAAATTCAATATGAGTGCCCAAAATGTGGTGGAAATGATTACGAGACGGATCGAATGCGAGCTACTGGGGGAGGGTTTGCCAAAATATTTGACGTGCAAAACAAAAAATTTACAACTGTAACATGCACAAATTGCGGCTATACAGAATTATATCGAGGCAAGACCAGTTCCCTTGGTAATATTTTCGATTTTTTCACCAATTAAATATCGGAACAGAAAACAATTGCCTGAGACCATCCCATAGGGATAATCTCAGGCAATATGCAAACATATATTTAGTGTGATATTATGAACTAAATACAAGTCTCCCATCATTAGCATCTATCTCTACGGTATCCCCAGGCATAAAATCTCCCTTAATAATATTTTCTGCCATCGGATTTAGAACATCATTTTGAATAGTTCTTCTGACAGGTCGAGCACCATATACCGGGTCCCAGCTTATTTTGGCTAATAATTCAAGAGCATCATCTTTTAATTTGGC
>JAIPHI010000039.1 GCA_021735285.1 Fidelibacterota bacterium
TTGCAGGGATATATCTAAATAGTATGTTATTTTCTCTTCATAGAAATAGATAAATTATATCTATTACAGCAAAGGTAAATACTTATATTCCTTAATTCATTCTACCCGGAATAATTTTCCTTATTATATTTTTCAGATCTTTGCTCTTCAATTCAATCAAATATATAATCATATCTTGGTATTACCGCCAAACTTTCATATCTAAGTTTTTAATAAATATGGTCATACAATCCATATAATTTTCTTATTATACAGATTTATTTAAACAGAATGATTGTAGTATGATTAACTCATATTAAATAGATATATTGGTATGATATTTGTTAGATATAGGATTTATGAATATATAGTATGTAATAGGATATTGATAAAAAGCTTAAAATTTAAAATTTAAGAGAAATGAAATATTTTTTAACGATTACTCTCATTAGCTTTGTTTTATTTCAAACCGTACAAGCCGATTTAACTAAATCGAATATGGATTTTTATCAGATTGACACAGATTTAGGGCTTTCCCATAATAGGGCAACTGTAGTTGAAAAAGGTCCAAATGGGTTCATGTGGTTTGGCACTTATTCCGGATTGAATAGGTATGACGGCTATAACATAAAGATTTATAAACACAAACTAAACGACAGTAAGTCTATTATAAACAATTGGATAACTGATATTAAAGTGGGGCCGGATAGCAATTTATGGATTGGAACAATAAGTGGATTACAGAGATATCTACCCAAAAAAGATGGATTTAAAAGATATCTGGAAGGTAATTATATAAATAACATAAACATTATTGGTGATAGTTTACTTTTTGTAGCAGCAGGGTATGGTTTGTGGCGCTATAAAAAGCATTACGATGATTTTGCATTATCTGTTAATGATCCCCATGATAAATCCTCAATAAACAATAATAGTGTATATGATATAATCTCTCTGCAAGATGGCAGGATATTGGTTGCGACTTATGCTAAAAATATTCAGCAGTACAATATTCAAAATAATAGCTTCTCAATTGCAATAAATCACACCAAGCTCCCTCCCAATTGTGCTAAATACTTATTACAGGATTCTGAGGGATACATCTGGATAGGTACAGATTCTAAGGGGTTGTATAGATATAATCCAGTGAACAAAGAGTTAATTAATTATACAGGAAAATCAAAAGAGAGAAATTGGATAGCAGGTGATCCTTTTGAACTACCTAATAAGAAAGTCCTTTTCCCCGCCCAGGTTGGAGGCGGATTAAATATATTTGATTTAACGACAAAAAAGTTCAATGTACTAAAGCCTGACCCTAAAGATGGTTCATCTTTGAGTAATCCGGATGTCTATGACATATATTTCGATAATAGGAATAATACTCTCTGGGTCTCAACATTAGGGGGAGGAATTAATGTTTATGATCCTGAACGGATTAAATTTGAATTAATCAAACACAATCCCTATCTACCTAAATCTCTAAGTCCTAAGCCCGTAATATCTATATATAAAGATTCCAAAGGAGAATTATGGATAGGTACTGATCATGGAGGTTTAAACTTATACCAAGAAGAAACAAATGGATTTAAACATTTCAGAAAGAATAATAAGGACTCCGGCTCATTAAGTTCAAACGTGATCCTTGATATCGAAGAATACCCTGAAGGGAATCTTCTTTTAGGAACCTGGGGAGGCGCGATCAACTCAATCAATCTGGATAATAAAAATGTCAAAAGATTCACTCCTAATCCGGATGATATGCATGCTATCCCGACTTCAAATGTCTTTGATATTTTTATAGATAGTCAGAAAAGAATATGGTTTACCATTTGGGAAGAGGGAGTAGGAATATACAATCACAAGAAAGGAAGTTTTAAAAAATTTAAAGGTAATTCTCAGCTGCCACCTTTTATTCAAACTATAAATGAGGACCAATTCGGTAATATCTGGTTTGCCGGGCAAAATATGGGGATCTGGATATATGAGAAGGAATCCAAGAAAATATATAATGCCGGTGCCTATTCAAACGACTCCCTTCTTTTATCAATTAATCAGGGGAAACAACTATATTTTTCAAAAAACAAATTTATGTGGCTTCCGACGGATAATGGACTTTATAAGATTGATCCAAATACAAAAAGGTCAGTAAAACATTATACAGTAAGAGATGGGCTACCGACAAATTCACTAGTAAGTATAATAGAAGATAACAATGGCGACTTTTGGATTGGCTCAGCAAAAGGAATTATCAAGTTCGATCATCATAAAGAAGATTTTATAAAATATGAAATATCAGATGGTCTTCAAGGTAGTCAATTTGAAAACGGAGCCGTTTTTAAAGATTCAAAAGGATATCTCTATTTTGGGGGTAATAAAGGGTATAATAAATTTCATCCAAATAAAATACCTTTGAACAAAATTCCTCCGAAAATAGTTTTCACTGATTTTAAAATTTTCAACCAGTCAGTCAAATATGGAGCGCCACATTCCCCTCTACAATATCATATCAATGAAACTAAAAATATTGAATTAAGTTGTAAACAAAATCTATTTACTTTCGAATTTGCGGCTTTAAATTACACCAATCCTCATCAGAATCACTATGCCTATAAACTAGAAGGTTTTGATAGTAACTGGAAATATGTAGGGCATAAAAGAACAGCCACTTATACAAATATAGATCCGGGAAAATACAAATTTAGAGTAAAAGCTGCAAATAATGATGGTATATGGAATCAAAAGGGCAGATTAATTACAATCACAATAGTCCCGCCATACTGGCGTAAAAACTGGTTTAAGATCCTGGTCATATCTGTTCTTACTCTACTTATTGGTGGTTACATCCGATACAGAACCAAAGTTATAAAAAAAAGAAATCAGTCACTTCAAGTCAAAATAGATGAGAGGACTGAAAAATTAAAAGTTGCTAAAAAGGAGGCTGAAGAAGCTAATAGGGCTAAAAGCGAATTTGTAGCTAATGTAAGCCACGAAATTAGAACACCAATGAACTGTATACTTGGTTTCTCCGAACTTCTAATTGCCGAGGAAAATAATCCTAAAAAACTTGAGGATCTATACGCAATAAAACAATCCGGAATGTCTCTTCTTGATCTAATCAATGATATATTAGATCTATCTAAAATTGAATCAAATAAATTGGAGATCAATAACAATAGTTTTAATATTATAAAAGTTTTAGAAACAATTGAGAATATGTTTAAGAATAAAGCAGAAGAGAAAAATCTCCTCTATAAAGTGTATATTTGTGACAGTCTCCCGACCTATCTTATCGGTGATAAAAAAAGAATCAGACAAATAATGGTAAATATTGTAGGTAATGCAATCAAATATACAAAAGAAGGCCAGGTTAATGTTCATTGTTTTTATCAAAAAAGACTGGTTGTTTTTTCTGTAGAAGATACAGGTATTGGCATCTCCGAAGATAAGATTGAAGAGCTCTTCCAGCCTTTTCATCAAATCAAAAGCGAGGAAACCGAAGACATAATTGGCTCTGGCTTAGGATTAACTATTACAATGAAATTAATAAAACTAATGGGCGGCACAATTGATGTAGAAAGTGGATTAGGAGAAGGCTCCGTATTTACTGTGAAATTGCCCCTCAAAATCGACGGCCAAAAACAAACTATGCCAAATAGTTCAGAGAGGGAAAAGAAAAAGAACAAATTGGAGGTTGGGATAGTAGATGATAGTCAAGAATATATCAAAATTATGAAAAAAATAATAGAACAGAATAGGGGTAAATTATACGAACTGCCAAATAATAAATCAATAGTTGATGAAATAGAAAGACTCAATATAGAAGATATAATTGTGATTGATTATCATATGCCCGGTTGTAATGGCTATCAACTAAACAAAATTCTTAAAAAATCAACTAAAACAGCTCAAATTCCTACAATTCTTTGTACAGCAACAGATGAAGCCAATAATGCAATTTATCATGGATTTGATTATTATGTTGAAAAACCAGTCACCAAAAAGAAAATTTGGAGCGTCTTAGACAAGACAATTAAAAAATCACATGCTTCACGAACCTTAACTGTAGTTAGGTCAAAAAATCCATTAAATGATTTCGTAGAAAAAATGTTTAACAATAATTACAGAATTTTTTACTATAAGGACATTAATGGCTTATTAAAAGACCTGGAAGAAGGTTTGCAAACAGATTTATCTCTTATTGAACTAGGTAATAATGAACAGAAAATTATCTTAAAAATTGAAAAATGTGATTATTTTCAAGAAATCCCAATAATATTTCTCCCAAATAATATATTAAATAAAGAACTGATAGCCCGAATGCAAAATTTTTCAATAGGGATTTTTAAAATCTATCCATCAATTGATGATGAATTACAAACTTTCATCAATAATTATTTTGGTCGAAATGCCTCTGAAATTGCGGAATTAGCCGAAAAATGGGTCCAAGATTTTATAGCTTCTACAGATGATGATCCCGATTTCAAAGCTATGATATTCGAATATCTAGCTGAGATAATTGAGCAGATCAATGAAGTAGAGGCCGCTCTTAATCTGGGAGATCCTGATGCAATAGAAGATTCATCTCATAAGTTAAAAGGTAATGCTGGTAATTATCAGCTCAGAGAGTTTGCTCAACACTCAGCAGATATTTGTAATATAATGCGCAAAGAAGAGGGAAAAGAGATACCATTTGAAAGGTTAATGAAATTATTTATCCAACTCAAGTCAATATATTATGGATTGCCGGATAATTACCTTCATAAAACGTCTATAAATGAAGAACAACATCAAAATGATAGAAGTCAAATATTAGTTGCGGATGACGCCAAAATGAATTGTAAATTAATGAGAAGATGTTTAAACAAATTTGGATTGCAGTGTAACTTTGTTAGCAATGGAAAAGAAGTATTGCAAGCACTAAATAATAAAAATTATAAACTTTTATTTTTAGATATTAAAATGCCTATTATGGATGGCATGGAAGTTCTAGCCCATATAAGAAACAATGATAACTATAAGGATCTAAAAATAATCGCCTTAACTGCCAATGTTATGAAAGGTGATAGAGAAAAATATAAAAGAGCCGGTTGTGACGATTATTTACCTAAACCTCTGGATACAGATGATCTTCAAGAAAAACTTAAACAATATGGATTTCTTAGTTAAAATAAGGACAAGGAGACCAATTAAAAAAATTACTTGGATCTAACTTTATATCTACCTTAATCGCATACATTGATAAAGTTAGGTAAATCTTAGCATGAGATAATAATTATATTTTATGGAATAAATATTTTCTATTTTTTAGTATAAAAGGAGTAATCTAAGATGAAAATTTTAGTCATTGAAGATAGCGAGAAATCAGCTGAACTGGAAAAAAAGATACTCGAAAAGAAAGGACATACCATTTTTGTTGAACACTACGGTAAAGATGGCTTAAAAACGGCAAAAAAGGAGAAACCGGACC
Source organism: Fidelibacterota bacterium (assembly GCA_021735285.1). Taxonomy (GTDB): domain Bacteria; phylum Fidelibacterota; class UBA2242; order UBA2242; family JAFGTP01; genus JAIPHI01. The sequence continues at coordinate 5,447 of JAIPHI010000039.1, forward strand.
TTATTTTACTGGATATAAAATTACCTGACATATCCGGTTATGATGTCTGTAAAAAATTAAAGAAAAGTCGCAAAACCAGAGACATTACAATCTTTATGGTCACATCTAATGATAAGATCAAGGATATCGAACATGCTTTTCGTCTGGGTGCAGATGACTACATTACCAAACCTTTTAGGGCCAGTGCATTATGGCCGGCTATCGCAACAAAATTAAAAAAGCTGCAAGAAAAATAAATTATTAAATTGGAGTCATAATAATCGATTTCAATTTTAGGCACATAGGGTATTAAAAATATTCGATATGATATTTATAACCCTGTTCTACTAAAAACATCTGGCGATTAATTGCAAAATCCTGTTCCCTTGTTCCTTTTGAAACCAGAGTGTAAAAGTGAGAACGCTTTTTTTTGGGACGTAAAATTCGGCCCAATCTCTGAGCTTCTTCTTGTCGTGAACCAAAGGTACCGGAAAGCTGGATCATTACATTAGCATCAGGTAGATCGACCGCAAAGTTGGCAACTTTTGATACTACTAAAGTGTTGATCCGCTTATTCCTAAAATCTTCATATAATTTTTCTCTCTCTTCCTCTTTTGTTTTTCCTGTTATAATGGGCAGGTCAAGCTCTGAAGCGACCTCTTCCAGTTGTGAAATATAATAGCCAATAATAAGAATACTATCCTCTTTATGATTCGAGATCAATTGTTCAGTAATTTTAATTTTTCTGGAATTTTCTGAAGCCAGGCGAAATTGTTTTCTTTTTTTGGCATAGGCGTATTCTACTTCCAATTTATCCGGCATTTTTATCCTGAATTCAGTACAATAAACGCGAGAAATATAGCCCTGTTGTTCCAGGACTTTCCAGGGCAGATCATATTTTTTGGGGCCGATCAGAGCAAAGACTTCATCCTCTTTGCCATCTTCTCTAACCAGGGTTGCAGTGAGGCCCAGCCTTCTTTTGGACTGAATATTTGTCGTTACCCGAAAAACTGGTGCCGGTAACATGTGGACTTCATCATAGATAATTAAGCCCCAGTTATAATCAGTGAAAATTTTTATATGTTTAAAATCCTCGTTTGTATTCTTTCTATGAGTCATCATCTGGTAAGTGGTGATTGTGATCGGTTTGATTATTTTTTTAGCTCCGGTATATTCACCAATCATATCTTCGGAAAAATTGGTCTTATCAAGCAGTTCATACCGCCACTGATGGGCAGCAACATTGTTGGTAGTGATTATTATTGTATGGCTGGCAATTTTATCTATTACTCCTATCCCTACTATTGTTTTGCCGGATCCGCAAGGTAAAACAATTACACCGCTTCCCCCTCGTTCATTCCCCGATTCATAAAAAGCTTCTATGGCCTCTTTCTGATAGGGGTAATAGTCAAATTTTTCACCTTCCAGATCGATTTGTTTAGATTCTATTTCCAGTTGATTGCCAGCAACATAACCGCATAGGTCTTGCACAGGATAACCTGCTTTAATAAGATCCTGTTTCAAATTGCCCCGCTGGGAGGAATCGATGTAAAGTTGATTCGACTCTGTATGGCGCCAGTATTTTTCTAAATTGTCATCATTAATGAGCCGATTGAAAATATTATTCTCGGAAATTTCCAGTCTTAGCAAATTATTCTTATGTTCATAAAGTGTTAATTTTCCATAAATATCAAACCAATCCTCAAGATTGGTGATTACATTTTCCGGTACCTGATATTTGGCATAGGTCTGAAGGCCGGATAATATTTCATCCATTGATATGTCGATGGCAGCCGCATTCCATAAAGATAAAGGTGTTATCCGATAAGTATGGATGAACTCCGGTGATTTTACCAGTTCGGCAAATTTGCTAAGGAAGTCGCGGGCTTGCTCAAATTGTGGATGCTGGGTTTCTAATAGGATCGAATTATCACTTTGAATGATAATTGGACCAGGACTGTTATTTATATTCATGATAACTTTATTCTGTTTTAATATTTATATAATAATTTTTGGATAGTTTATCAAAAGTTTCTTTGATTAAGCCTTCTTTTTCTTTAGCAATAATTAGAGTTTGTTCATTTTCATCAAAATCGAATTTAAAATTTTGTTCTAATAGTGATTCTACTACTTCGTGATAGAAATCTTTTTCATTAATATTGAATTTAATAAGATTGGATTTTTTCACCATGACTTTATTTTTAGTAGGCGGCTTATTCTTTTTTACTAGAGAGGTTATTACTGAGTTGGCCTCCTCAGGAATAGATTCAAATTTATTAGAGTGATGATGAATTCTAAGTGGAGCTAATTTGGCTTTTTCCAGAGCAGCTATTAAATCTTCCGGTCTATTTACAATACGAATATTGTTGTTAATTTTTTCCACTGTATAATCATCGAGTTCCTGAAATTTTGCTTCACCTTCATATAATGCACAATCTGCATACAATAGAAATTTCTCTGTGTGACCTACCCATTCCTGAAGCTCAAATTCGATATTATTAGGTAGAGGCTGATTAGATAAATCCTTAAAAAAATTAATTATATCGAAATCTTTATGCTCAACCAGGAAATCAAGCACCTTTTTTTTCTGCAATTTTACCAAATAGGTTTGATCCTCGGATATTAATTCCCCGAATTTTTTTAACATTTTTAATAATTTAACAGGATAAAATTGAGTATCTATTCGAATCTCAAAATTTGGTTGAATAGTAACTTTTGGTTTTTCAATGTTATCTTTAAATAATTTGATTAATTTGGTATCAATTTTAAAGGCTTTAAGCCTACCCAAAGAGGGTTCAATATTTGATTTATAATTTGGGTCGTAGGCCACTTTAATATAATCCATTATATAAGGAATCCCTTCGAGAAAGCGTTCAATAAAGCGACCTTCCACACGGGCAAAACTATCCTTTTGGCTTTCTTGTATATCTTTCTTATGATTGGTTTTTGTATTCCACTCCTTAAAATTACCGTAACGTCCCTTCCACTCATCTGATTCATATTTGTATTTTGGTTTATGAGCAATGAGAAAGTAAGGATGGCTTTCATGCATATATTTAACTAAAGATACAGTACTATACCATTTATCCGTTTCCAATTCACTGAGAATCTCCAGGAGTTTGTTTCTGGCTTTGAAGAAGTTGATATAAGGAAGGACACCTGTGGCACAACCATAGGGTCTAAATCTGTCTAGCTTACTACCAATATAATTTGTCAACAATTCATTATTTCTATAGCTATAATATTTGATCTGCTCCAAAAGAAGGGTTTTTTCCTGTTGCAACATAGACTTATTTAAAAAGGCATCATATCTTCTTCGATTACATTTTATATAATTATCAGGATAGGAAAGGGTTGAACTTGTGTACCCCTGATAAATACCATCCTGCTCCCAATCAGTAAATCCCAGGTCTCGGGCCAAACTATCTATGAAAAGTATCCAATTATCGAAGATTGAATCAAAATTTTGTTTATTTAATAACTCCCTGTGACCAAGATGTCGAGCAATTTTTTTATAATCGACTTTGGTCAAGGAATTATTGCGAGTATGGCGCCGGATATCATTATTTATGATGAATTCCATATACAGGTGAAGGTCCCGTCTTAGATCGTACTGAAAATTGCATTTATCAAGATTTTTACTATTAATAGTGCTTAATTTATTCTTTGTCATTGAAATTCTTTTAGTTAAAAGTTGAAAGATTAAACTCTTTTGATACTTAACCCTTCTTGCTGCAATAGTTTTTCAATTCTAGATAGAAGTGATGAAAGAAAAACAATATAATTATTATCTAAAAATACAACTTTTGAAGAATCACCAAATTTTTTCTCCAGAATAGCCTTTAATCTAATATCATCAATTTTGGCAATCTTTATATTGGTATGCACTAGTTCAGAGCCTCTTTGTTGTTTTACTTCTTCAAAAATTTCTTGATAAAAGGGATAATTATTTATTAACCAGCTAATAATTTTAAATTCGTGATCGGCTTTTTTAAGTCGGCCCATTTTTATAAAACTGGGGGTTGCTATTAACCGGTTTTGGGAAATTTTGAAGTCTGAGATCATAGCAATTTCTTTGAGAGTATGAGGGGCTGTATTTTCTAAATTTATTATCAGGGCTTGCTCATTTTTTTGATGCCAGCTGCCGGGTTCTTCTATATTATAATTGTAAAGCAAATTCGGGGTAGCCTGGTAGTAAACCTGGTCATTTTCACTATATTGGAACAAAATTTTTGAAATGATTCCACCTTTTCTCTTTTCGATAGCCCCGGTATTATGATTATTATATAGCAATATCTCCAGAAACCTATCAAAGTCTTTTTCTCTCAACCAGCTTCCATCAGGAAGCATGCCCAGAAAATGTAATATTTGATAAAATTTTTGGGAGTTAAAATAAACCCAATCTGGAGCATCTATGCAGTCTTGCCAATAATCTATCCAATCCGAGATTAAATATTCACTCTTAAAAGGGTTAGAATTGTGATACAAATCGCCATCTTTGATTCCCGCCTGGCTATCTATATTTTGATAGAAGTCATGCATAATGCCTTCTAATAAATATTTTCTGTGCTTTTTCCAGGATTTTTCGTTGAGCTGTTTAGTTTGAAAGGGAAAGGAGAGCTTATCTGCAATCCCGAAAGGAACATAGAATACACTCTTCTCCAGCTTACTCTTCGCGCTTCTATCTGACCTGCTATGATAGAAACCAAGGAGCCCTTTTCTAATTAAATTTTTTCTGACAACTTTAAATAGGTCTTTATATCTTTGATTAAATGTGGCGTCGAAACCCGCAGCCGGTTCATAATCATATATTTTTTTGAAGAAATCAACCTTATAATCATTATTAAAATGGGCAATTACAAAAATACCTAAATATTCAAGAGGGTCTAAAGATTCTAGAGCCTCATCTACCCCTTTATCAGTTAAGAATTGTTTTAAAAAAAGTTTTTTTGATTTTGCAATTTTTTTGGGGATGCCTCTAGAATCACAAATGCTGTTTTTATCAGCCTGGGATAAATTGTCGTAAAAATCTTCATACTCATATTTCATGCAATGGCACCTCTGCAATTTTTATTTTTAATATCACTTATTAGCCTGAAAATGATTAAAACTTTTGGGTCTATGCTCTTTGCAGCCTTAAATAAATTATCTCTTAAGTATTGGCAGGAATAACACCTCAATTTTACAGATTCGAATACTTCTGATTAGATGCGTTGTACATAATCCAGGAGTTATTCGCATAAATTATAAATGCCATTAAAATTGTAATACCCTGATCAGATGATTTGGAGCAGAGAATGCCACGTTCATTTATCATTAATATAATCGATGTCATTTCTTTCACACCATTTAATTACTTTCTGAAGCATTACTCTATCGCGGAATTTGAACCAATCATCTCTGATACCCATTTTAAAAACCATATCTTTAAAATAGCGAAAAGCTCCTCTGCCATGGATTGCATTTAGCAATTCCTGTGTTTTTTCCTCATCTTCCAGAGAATAACAAAAGTCCCGCATGATCTCCCATTCATTGATATCATATTCAGAAGGGAGAGGAACATATCTTTCTTCATTTTTATCTTTCTCAATTTTTTTTGCCAGCTCGATATCTCCCTCAAATTCACCAACATCAGATCCACTGGAATGGCTACTATATAAAGTGTCAAAAGTGTCTTTTGGTATTGTATGAACTTTACCGGTTTTTTTATCTACATAAGAAGAGAATAGATCATTTCCTTCCAATCCAAAAAGGAGGTCACTTATTTTTACTTTTTTACTCATAATAGATCTAATTTTTAATTATCTAATACAGAACACCGGAATTTAAAATATTTGTACTGGAAATGTAAGCTGATAATTTTATATTAAGGAGGTTATCAATGTAAATATAAACACCAGGTATATCTTCAGAGTTACTTCTCCCACAGAAAATAAAAAGAGACCAAATCTGTACCTTGAAATAATTGGAAACGGGAAACTTTCTGAATTGAGAATTAAGAATTCTGAATTATGGATTGGTGGAGTGGTTTTCTGAGGTTAAAGCTGAGGTTGAGGCTGAAAAAAAGAAAAGTGAGGAGGGAGGAAGGAAAAGGGAAATTAAAGCAGAAAGAATTAAAGCAGAAAACAGAAACTTGAAAAATTGAAGATTGATGGACTGTTATTGGATATTCATTTTTTTATTCCGTCTTCCGTCTTCCGTATTCTGCCTTCCGGTCTACAAAATGGAGTATTTCAGTCTCTTTTTAGAATCTGATTGTTATTATTAAATCAGATTATCTATTACAACTATAGGATTGTTTTTATTTAGATTAATAATTTTTCAGAAAATCACGAAGTAGGGAGTTTTGAAATTATAAATAAACTACCAAAAGGCTACAACTCCGTTCTTGACTTTTAATAAATTCACGATTACTTTTGTCTCGTGGAATTAGGTTCAAAAATATTATTATGGCTACTTATTTTTATCAGAGTTCTGATAGCAGGGGGACTGATTTATGTTATTATTACCGAATTTAATCGGATAAAGAAAAAGGATCAGGACGATGGAAGATAAAATTGGAAAAATTATAGAAATAGAAAAAGAAGCCAGTAAAAAGGTGAGAGCGGCTGAAGAGGAAGCAAATAAACTAAGAGAACAGGCCGAACAAAAAAAAGAGGAAATAATTCAGGAAGCCGAACAAAAAGCACAAAGGATAGCTGCTAATTTTGATGATAAATTGCATGATTATAAAGAAGAGTTAGAGACAAAGATTGAAAAAAATAATAAAAAATTTGAAAAGAAATTAAAGCATAAATATTCAGATAAAAAGGACGGTATTCTGAATAATTTAGTTGAAAAACTATTAAAAAAATAAATGTATTATTCAATATATCCCAGATTAAGGGTCATTTTTACTTATCTCCCGGAACAACGTAATAGACGGGAACTAATAGAAGCAGAAAGTAAAGAAGATTTTATTAGCCGCGTAAAAAGTCTGCGGCTACTATCTCGCTTCCCTCCCAAAAGTAATGATTTAGAGGAATATTTTAATAGCAAGCCCTTCATTTATTCTCAACAAATATTATCAGAGCTGGAAGGAAGCGCTTCTATTTTTTTTGAAAATTATTTAAAAATATATGAATTGGAAGATATAAGAAATGCTATATCCGGGAGATACGGAAAATTCATTTTTTTTACAGACGATAAATATAAATTAGGCGAAATTGGGGAACAACTCGAGGATACGTCCTGGAAAGAATCGTGGACCAGAGGATATAATCGCTATAAAGAAAACAATGATCCTATGGAAATAGAATTTGTCCTTGAAAATTATTATTACTATATCCTCCTTGATTCGTTGGATGATCTAAGCTGGTCAGATAGGAGGGTTACTGAGAGTTATACTATAGATTGGATAAAATTAATAAATCAATATCGTTATAATCGCTTGCTATCTAATTATAAACTGGAAGATTTTGAAATAAAGCAATATTTAATTAATCATAAATCCATTAGTCAGGATATAAATAAAATGCAAGGGCTGGATCAGGATAGTTATAAGCAACAATTTTATAAACTATGTTATAATACCTTTAAAAAGGAAATGTTTACAATGGCTTCTTTGATTGCTTTTTTTAATATTTTTAGAATGGAATTCCAACAGCTTACTGCAATTTATAGAGGAGTTATATATAATATTAAGAAGGACCTAATTAATACTGTGGTAGGTGAGGGATAGTATGTGGTTACCGGAATCGATGACGCATTTATTGTTTGCCGCAAAACAAGAAAAGTTAAATAAAGCAATAGATTTTATTGGGCAGAAAGAGGAATTTCATTTAATCAAAGTCGAGGATCAAAGTCTTAAACAACCTCGCACAGAATCTAAAATAACAAAACTAAAACAGCAAAAAAATGACATTGAAAAAATCATCGATTATTTTGGTTTTAGCACTGATCATATTGAAGCAGAAGCAGTAAAACCTGGCGAGGTTATAAGAGAAGCTGATAATTTTATTAAGCGGTTTAATCGGGAACTTGAAAAACGCTCCGAAAAAAGGGAGCGGCTTGAAAAGGAAGAATTTCAGCTGGATGTAGTTGCCGAGCTATTATCACTTTTTCCGGATACTGATTTTGAGATTCAAGAGCTTTTCGAAGGGCAGTATTTCAATATGGAAGGTGGAACCATTCCTCTTGGAGATAGAGAGAGCCTGGAAGACGTCGAAGATGTAGAAGGATTTTATATATTTCATAGTGCTCCGGTTAAAGAATCCCTTCCAGTATTAATATTTTATTCCAAAGACGAGCAAGATAGATTAAAAAGATTAAGTAATAGAATACGATTCACAAAGACCGATAAATTCTACGATTTTACAGGCACAATTAACGAATGTAAAGAAGAAGTTGAAATCGAATTCTGGGAAATCAATGAAGAGCGCACCCAAATTCAATCAACGATTCTCGATATGGGAGAGGATGGTCGCGAGAATTTAATGACATTAAATAAGAGAATAGAGACGGCCCTCAGGGAATTAAGCTGGATAAATAAAATGGGTCGAACTAAAAATGTATATTTCATTAATTCCTATATACCCACAAGTTCTACCCGAAAAATAAAAAAAGAGATAGATGCGGATGATGATTTATATATAATTGAAGAGGAAAGAATTCAAAGGGATAGCGAAAAAGCTGAAGGAACTCCCATAAAACTTAAAAATCCGGGTTTTATTAGTCCTTTTGAAAGTTTAATCACAACTTATGGAGTTCCTTCCTATAAAGGTATAGACCCGACAGTACCCACAATGCTGACATTCCTGATTATGTTTGGGATAATGTTTGCAGATATTGGCCATGGATTTGTATTATTTATACTTGGAATTGGGATGGGGCTTTTTAAATTTTTAAAAAATTATTCTTACTATCTAACATACATGGGCCTTTCCGCAATGATATTTGGGGCACTTTTTGGTGATTTTTTTGGATCTCATTCGTTTCACCCACTTTGGTTCTCCCCTTTTGAGAATGTCCAGCAGGCTATGTTATTAGGACTTTATTTTGGCATTTTTATGGTAAGTACCGGTTTTCTTTTAAGAATAGTGGAAAATCTAATTAATAAAGATTTTGAAGAACTATTCCTATCGGCGGAAGGCATTCCCGGGTTTATATTTTATATTTCTTTGATTTTGGTTCTTTTTTCAACAATTAAAGCCCATCCGGGTAATATTATTTATTTTGAAATTGCTCTAACAATGCTTGCAATACTTGTGATTGCTCTGGGACGACCTATTAAAGAAGCTATTACAAGTGGTCTGGAGGGTGAGACTTTATTGGAATCGATGGTTGAGATTATTCATATCTCCATTGCTGTATTTTCAAACACATTATCATTTATTCGTATAGCAGCTTTTAATGTAGCCCATGTTATTTTAACATTATCAATTATAAAAATAGCCGGAATGTTTGGAGGGAGCTCCACAGGTGGTAAATTATCAATGCTTATTTTGGGGCATTTTATGGTGATAGTACTGGAAGGACTAATTGTTTTTATTCAGACTTTGAGACTAGAATATTATGAGTTCTATTCCAGGTTCTTTATAACTGGAAATTTGCCTTACAAACCAGTTAAAATAAAATAAACAGGAGGAAAAATGACTAAGTTAGCTTCTATATTTAAGAATATGCAAGGGATAAATAAAGCAATTTCAGTAATCGCTGGCTTATTTTTAATATTTGGTCTTCTTGGAATTATATTTAGTCCGGTCGGTCTCTTTGCTCAAGAAGGAGCAGTTCAGGAACAAGCTCAATCGGGAACCAACAAAGTTACAGGTAGTTCTGCCAGTATGGCTTTTTTAGCAGCCGGTCTGGCACTTGGGATTTCCGTTCTAGGCGCCGGGATAGCTCTTTCAAAAATTGGCTCAGCAGCTGTAGCAGCAATTGCCGAAAAACCTGAAATTACCGGTCGAGTAATTGTATTTGCTGGCCTTGCTGAAGGATTAGCTATATGGGGCTTAATTGTTGCTGTTCTTATTTTAGGTAAGATATAAGAGTCAACTGCTAAGCCTTGAGGGATTTAAGCAAATGAAAATTAAACTCATAGGGGATAAGTTCACCTGTCGGGGATTCCGATTGGCTGGTATTGATACGGTCGCAGTCGAAGATGAATCTGAATTAAAAGATGTTTTTCAGGAATCCATCGCAGATCAGGATATGGCTATTTTATTTATTACCGAAAAGAAAGCTGAACCGATCAAGACTATGATCCAGGAACAGAAAATGGAGAGTGAACTGCCTCTTATTGTTGAAATTCCTGATAAAGAAGGCTGGCAGGAAAGAGGGAAAGTGTTAAAATTAATAAATAGGACGCTGTCAATCGATATATGACTAAAAAATTATCAGAATTAAAAGAAAGCATAGTAAAAAATTCTGAAGAACGGGCTGAAACTATTCGTTCCAGAGCTGAGAAAGTTAAAGAACGAACTATTCGAACCTCAAAACGGAAAGCAGATCGGATCCTCAGAAATGCTGAAAAAAGTGCAGAAGATGATTTCGAACGGGAAAAACGTAAGATTAAATATGACCTGGAAATCAATTCCAGAAAGAAAAAATTGACAATAGAGCAGAGAATTATAGATGATCTGAAAAATGAATTGGAAGAAAGATTAATAAATCTTTTTGACAATCGTAAATTAGATGAGTGGATCAAAAATCAGATCAAAGAGATTGTGCGGGATTCTATAGAACAATTTGTTTTACGATGTAATTCGGATCACCAGAAAAAATATAAAGAATTATGTGCAGACATAGACATCGAAGTTAAATCAGATGATATTAAGCCCGGTTTTCTTTTGAAAAGTGAAAAAGATGAATATGATTTTACATTTGAAACTCTGGCAGAAAATTTAGTAGAAAGTGGTAAAGAGGAAATATTAAAAGACTTGCAGGTTGCGGGGGAAAATAATGGGTAAAGGCATAATTTCACAGGTTTCAGGTCCTGTTGCAAGAGCAAAAAATGTCACTGGAATTGCCATGAGTGAAGAAGTTAGAATCGGTGAACAAGGATTGGTTGGGGAAGTTATTGAAGTGCATGGTGATGAAATTGTGATTCAAATTTACGAGGAAACCACGGGATTACAGCCTGGTGAAAAAGTAGTAGGAAAAGGGGCACCGCTTTCTGTAGAATTAGGCCCGGGATTGATGGGCGAGACCTTTGACGGAATTCAGCGTCCTCTCAAAAAAATACGAAAGAAAGAAGGTATCTTTATCACGCCAGGTCAGGAGATCGAACCCTTATCCCGGGAAAAGGAATGGAAAGCTGAAATTAAAGTATCACAAGGTGATCAAGTAGGTCCCAATCATATTATCGCAGAGGTTCAGGAAACCAGTCTTTTAAAACACCGCATTATTGTTCCTCCTGGCATTAAAGGAAAAGTTAAAAAAATAAATAAAAAAGATTCCTATAATATAGATGATACAATTTGTGTGGTTGAAACTGAAAATGGAGCAGAAGAATTAAAATTGTATCAAAAATGGCCGGTGCGGCAGAAAAGGCCTTTTTTAGAACGTATGTTGCCAGAAAAAATTCTATTCACAGGTCAGCGGGTAATTGATTTTCTGTTTCCGATAGCCAAAGGTGGTGTGGCAGCCATTCCCGGTGGTTTTGGCACAGGGAAAACGGTGACCCAACACGCTCTGGCAAAATGGGCTGATGCGGATATTATTATCTATATTGGCTGTGGTGAACGGGGCAATGAAATGGCCCAAGTACTGGAGGAATTCCCGGAACTTCAGGATCCCCATTCCGGCAAGAGTTTGATGGAACGAACTATCTTAATTGCCAACACCTCTAATATGCCGGTAACTGCTCGGGAATCCTCAATATATACCGGAATTACAATAGCTGAGTATTTCCGTGATATGGGCTATGATGTGGCCATGATGGCGGATT
>JAIPHI010000040.1 GCA_021735285.1 Fidelibacterota bacterium
TTCCTCCTCCAGATCTTTAGTGAGGATCTTTTCCAGAGCCTTAACTCTAAATCTATCGAGCCCCCAGTATTTTTTTGACAATTGATCCTCATGCCCGCCAACTTTCACAACTAATTTTTCATCGAGGAAACCAATTGGATATTTCAAAGCTACTCTTAGCCACATATCATAATCTTCACAAGCGGGGAAACTCTCATCAAAATAACCAACATCAGCAAAGACCTGTTTGTCAAAAACAGCCGCGGAAGGTGTAACAATACACAAAGGTAAACAGTGTTGAAATATCCAGCCATTATGTTTTTGATGTCTATCACCTTTCATTACCCAGTTACCATCCCTATACCACTTTTCTCCGGTTTGCGAAACCAGATAATCTTTCTCAACCATAAATTCAAGTTGCTTCTCTAATTTTTCTGACAGCCAATAATCATCCGAATCAAGAAAAGCTATCCATTCTCCTGTTGCCTTTTTAATGCCGATATTCCGGGCTGCCGATACGCCACTATGTAAAATTGAAAAGTGTTTTAACTGAGAATCATACTTATTCAATATTTCCGAAGTATTGTCTGTCGATCCGTCATCAATTACAATTAGTTCAACATTTGAATATGTTTGAGCGAGAACGGATTCAATCGCTCTTTCCAATTTTTCAGCTCGATTATAGGTTGGTATGATCACCGATGCTTTACGTTTTAATCTCATTTATTTTTTATTACCTCAGTTAATATGTTCTTGATTGGATTCATTAATAGCTTTGTTTGTTCAAGGATTTCTGCAAACTTAAAGTCTTCACATAAATCGGAAACAACTTTCAAAGCAATTAAAGGTATATTATAATCCAGGGTCTTTCTTGCTATAGGATAAAGCTCCATATCAACAGCAACAGCATCTTTAAACGACTCAATTATTTCACTTTTCCGTTCAATATTATTCACTGGGCTCTTAACTGTCACTATCGCTTCTTGATAATAAGGACAACTTAATTGCATATCTTCTAACATTTTATTTTTAATTTCAATAGCATTACAAGCCTCTTCTTCTATATTAACTTGATTGGGAATTATCAAATCCCCTTTTTTTAAATTTGCAAAAAGACTGCCACAGATTCCTGCATTAATGATCATATCAAATTTATTTAAGATTATCGATTCCAATTTATCAATCGTCCTCGAAACACCTATTCCGGTAACAAGATATTGAAGTCTCGTATTATTAAGATTAATACCTTTTAGACAATTAAGTTCTCTATTCGTTGCTGCAATGACCAGAACTTTTTTCACCATCTTTAATCCAAACCAAACTTTTTTACGAATAGGTCCTTGTCAACAATACTCTGATATGAAAACAAAGCAATTCCATTATAGGTGTATTTTTTACAGGTATTCACCTGCTTATCAGTTATAATCGGATTTTGATTATAAGTTCCTATGCCCATCCATACTTTATTATGGTAACTTTTACTTCTGATTTTTTTAGCAATCCGAATGAATTTATTATGATTCCGGGTATAATTCATGACTATTACAAAATCTACTAATTGCATATTTATCCAGCCGGCCCAATCCTGAAAATATTTTTTTCTCGCTTCATCAGGATCAGGCTTAACTGCAGCGCTTAGTTGAATATCATCCCGGGCTTTTACGGTCTTAGCAATTCCCCCTACAACTGAATCAATAAAGCCGCATCGGAAATCATTCCACCTTTTAATAATTAATTCTCGATCTGCAAACTTTTGTACTAAGTCTGATCTATGGATATATAATGGATCAAGGCCTGTCATAGCTTGAAATTTTTCCCTTGAGCAGGAATGATAGCCAAATTTATCTGAAGGAAATCTGATGTAATCAAGGTGAATTCCATGAATATTATAGCGACTGATAAGGTCTTTGACAACTGATTTGTAAAGGCTCCGAACTTCAGGAATACAAGGCGATAAGAATTTTCCCTCTATACCCTGTTGCTCTAATTGCAATTGGGACCGAGAAGCTATCGAACTATTAGTATTATCTACTACAAACCAATTTGGATATTGAATGATGAAATGCTCTTTTTCCAATGGCCTTTCAGGATGAGACCAGACCAGTAGGATATTAAGCCAGGCATGAACTTTTATTTGCGAGTTACCTACCTGCTTACAAATATAGTCAAAAGGATCAAAATTAATATTGCTTATATTAGGAGATTCTGGCAGGAGATCATTATAATAATATGTCCGTCCCCTCCCAATCACCTGAACAAAGAGGTCGGAAATTCCATTATCTTTGGCAAATTTTACAACTTCATCAATTTTCTTTTTTGAGGTTAATTGGTGTCTGACTACCCACATACCCGTATGTTGATAGTATCCATAGGTAAACTCTGGTGTAAAATGTAGCCAAAATAAAAGGACAGCTATAAAAACTGCCCTTGGTAATGGTTTATGCATATTCAATTTTAGACCAACTCTTCGATTACACTTCTTCTTCCTCCGGGTGCTCATAATCTACAAACTCGATAAAAGACATGGGAGCAGAGTCATTTTCTCGATAACCTAATTTTATTATCCGTGTGTAGCCACCATTTCTTTCCTTATATTGGGGGGCAATATGATCAAAGAGTAATTTAATTAATTTTCTATCTTCCAATTTGCGGTTAGCCTGACGGCGAGCGTGTTGACTACCTTTCTTACCTAGAGTAATAAGTTTTTCAATATAAGGTCTTAATGCTTTAGCCTTCTGATGAGTAGTCTTAATTCGCCCATTTTTAATCAACTCTTTAGATAGATTTTTTAGGAGTGCTTTCCTATGGCTTACAGAGCGGCCTAGTTTAGCTCCTTTTACTTGGTGTCGCATTTTTGAAAACCTCTCTATTATTCATCTTCTGAGATATATTCGTTAATATCCATTCCGAACTCAAGATCTAGTTCATTTAGTTTATCCTGGAGTTCCTGTAATGATTTACGCCCGAAATTTTTAAATTCCAGCATCTCATTTTCTGTCTTTTGAACCAGGTCTCCAATAGTTTTGATATCATTGGCACTGAGACAATTATGAGCTCGTACAGACAATTCCATTTCATCAACATTTTTCTTGAGCAGTTTTCTTTTCTTTCTCTTTTCTTCACTCTCATCTTTCCTTTTATAATCTACTGGCTGAGAATGAATTGTTGAAAAGATAGAGAAATATTTTTGAAGCAGTTGAGAAGCATAGTCCATAGCATCCTCAGGAGAAACACTTCCGTCTGTTTTGATATACAGAGTCAGTCGTTCCAGCTCTTCACCTCTTTTTGTACCTGGTAAATTATCAACTTGAAAAGTGACTTTCTCTATAGGGGAAAATATAGAATCTATAAAAATGGTTCCAATCGGATAATCGAGTGTTTCATTTTCCTCCGATTCATTCCAGGAGGTTCCTATTGCAGCAGTCAATTCAAGTTCAAAATCCGCTTTCTCATTCATATGGCAAATAGTATGCTCAGGATTCATTATCGTGATATCATTGGATTGCTTCCCAATATCACCGGCGGTAAGCTCGCCTTCTCCATTGCACTCAATAGTTACACTAGTATTACTGGCCTCTTCGGATAACTGAATTTTAGTTTCTTTGAGATTGAGAATGATCTGTGAAACATCTTCCAGAACGCCCGGTATTGTGGAGAATTCATGCAAAACACCATCAACTCTTAAGGATGTAAATGCCGCTCCAGGAACCGAGGTTAAAAGCATTCTTCTCATAGCATTACCCAGAGTAGTAGCATAACCTCTTTTTAAAGGCTGAACTATGAAATTTCCTTCTTCTTCATTTGAAAAGTCTTTAGCTACTCGCGCTATTATTTTTTCCGTAGCTTCCATTAAGCTCCTCTTAATTATTTAGAATATAGTTCTACAACTAATTGTTCATTAACATCTAGATCGATTTGATCTCTTTCCGGTACCTGTACAAAGACTCCTTCCATCTTCCCCTTGTTAAGTATTAACCAGGGCAGACTATGTTCACCACGAATCCTTTGCATTGATTCATGGATAGCCTTCATTTTACGGCTACTTTCTTTGACTTTGATCGTATCACCGGGTTCAACCTGATAGGAAGGAATATCTATTTTTCTACCATTTACCAGGAAATGACCATGGTTTACCATCTGACGGGCCTGACTTCTAGAGACTGCAAAGCCCAATCTAAAGACAACATTATCAAGTCTGCGCTCTAAGATTTTCATCAAATTATTACCTGTAACTCCCTTTTGGTGATCAGCAACTTCAAAATAATTCCTAAACTGGTTTTCCAGAATACTATAAATTGCTTTTATTTTCTGTTTTTCTCTTAGCTGAATGGCATAATTCGATTTTCTCGAGCGGCTTTGTCCATGTTGTCCCGGTCTATATTTTTTCCTCTCAAAAGAACACTTATCACTGTGACAGCGTTCACCTTTGAGGAATAATTTTTTCCCTTCTCTTCTACACAATTTACAAACAGGTCCAGTATATCTACCCATTTATTACTCCTATTAATATTATTTATACTCTTCTTTTCTTAGGCGGTCTGCAACCATTATGGGGAATCGGAGTTATATCTTTGATTGCATTTACTCTTAAGCCTACTTTATCAAGCGATCTTATGGCAGCTTCCCTACCCGATCCGGGACCTTTAACCCGCACTTCTATGTCTCTTAATCCCATATCATAAGCTCGTTTACCAGCATCTTCTGCTGCTTCACCAGCTGCATAAGGGGTATTCTTTCTTGATCCCTTAAAACCTAAAGCTCCGGCTGAGGATTGGGTGATAACATTACCATGTAGATCTGTTAAAGATATGATAGTATTATTAAAAGTAGCTTTTATGTATGCCAGCCCCTGAGAACTGACTTTCTTTTTACGTTTCTTTCTTCCGCGTTTCTTATTCTTTTTTGATTTAGCCATAAATAACTCCTTTGCTTTAACGTCCTCTACCGGCTATTCTTTTCTTGCCTTTTCTAGTTCTTGCATTCGTTTTTGTTCTTTGGCCGCGAACAGGTAAGCCACGTTTATGACGCTCGCCTCGATAACATCCAATCTCCATCAAGCGCTTGACAGCCAGCTTTCTTTCAGTTCGCAAAGCCCCTTCAACAGTTTCATTTCTATCAATATAATCACGAATATTCTTGACTTCTTTATCATTTAAATCTTTTATTCTCTTTTCAGGATCAACATCAACTTCATTTAAAATTTGTTTGGCTTTATACCTGCCAATGCCAAAAATATATGTTAACCCAATTTTTGATTTTTTATTTTTTGGTAAATCAATTCCTGCAATTCGAGCCAAAATGACCTCCTTTTTTTAGCCCTGTTTCTGTTTATGTTTAGGATTTTCGCAAATAACTCTAATAACACCATTACGGCGTACAATTTTACATTTTTTACATATTTTTTTAACAGATGATCTAACCTTCATATTATTCCTCTATTTATTAATATCTGTAGACTATCCTTCCTCTAGACAGATCATAAGGTGATAATTCTAATTTAACTTTGTCACCTGGTACGATCTTAATAAAATGCATCCTCATTTTACCGGAAACATGAGCCATAACTTCATGCCCATTTTCCAGTTCGACTTTAAAGGTCGCATTAGGCAAATTTTCTTTTACAATACCGTCTGCTTCTATTGATTTTTGTTTTGCCATAATGTCTAATTTACCTCTATTTTTTTATCTGCTAATATTAACGGTCCATTGTCAGTGATTGCGATTGTATGTTCAAAGTGGGCGGAGAGTGTTCCATCCATTGTTACTACTGTCCATTTATCATCTAAGGTTTTTATTCTAAAATCTCCTGCATTCACCATGGGTTCAATTGCCAGACACATCCCCTTCTTCAATCTGGGACCTTTCCCTGCTTTGCCAAAATTGGGGACTTCCGGTTCCTCATGCAACTTTCTCCCAATTCCATGACCAACTAAATCTCTCACTACTGAAAAACCATTACTTTCTACATATTTTTGAATTTCGCTCCCAATATCTGATAGATTATTTCCCTCAATCGCTTGCTCTATCCCTCTATATAGTGAATTCTGTGTAACTTCCAGCAATTTTTTGACATTCTTATCAACATCGCCCACAGTAAATGTATAAGCTGCATCTCCATAATAACTATCTTTTTTGACTCCCACATCGATGCTAATTAGGTCTCCATCTACTAAGACTCTCTCCTCAGAAGGAATGCCATGTACAATTTCATTATTAATGCTTGTACAAAGCGTAGCAGGAAACCCTTTATAACCTTTGAATGCTGGCTCGGCACCTCTGCTTCTGATATAATCCTCGGCAATACCATCTAGCTTTTTGGTACTAATGCCAGGTTCTATATAATCTTTTAACATCATGAGAGCTTCATAATTTATTTTATTACTCTCCGCTATTTTCTCGATTTCATCTTCTGAACGGATATATATCATCGATTCTATCTACGGCCTTTCATCTTTCCACTTTTCATAAAGCCATCATAGTGTCTCATCATCAAATGGGATTCAATTTGCTGGAGAGTATCCAGGCCAACACCTACAATGATCAACAGACTAGTCCCGCCGAAAAAAGAAGCTAGCTGATAATCAATTCCCATAATCTTCATCATAACATAAGGGAATACAGCTACTAATGCCAAAAATATCGATCCGGGGAGAGTGACTTTAGTTAAAATATTATCAATGAATTCAGATGTTCTTTTCCCTGGTCTTACACCCGGTATAAAGCCACCTGATTTTTTCATATTATCGGCCACTTCTACCGGATTAAAAGCAATAGCAGTATAAAAATAGGTAAAAAATACAATTAATAATCCAAATACTAACCAATAGACAGGATGCTGAATATTAAAAACACTCATTATAGCCTGAATAATCTGACTATCTTGAAAGAAAGTAGAAATCGTATTGGGTATAAACATGATTGCCTGAGCGAAAATGATGGGCATTACACCGGCAGTATTAACTCGAAGAGGGATATGAGTTGACTGTCCGCCATATACTTTTCTCCCTACGACCCGCTTAGCATATTGGACAGGGATTTTGCGTTTACCCTGTGTAATGTAAACTACGAAGCCAATGATCGCAACCATTATCCCCAGTAAAACAATTTCAGTAAAAATTCCCCGAACTCCTTCACTTAAAAGAGTGATCTCACGGATTATAACATTGGGAAAACGGGCCAGAATTCCAACCATAATTATCAATGAAATACCATTTCCAATTCCTCTATCGGTGATCCTTTCACCTAACCACATCAGGAGTACCGTTCCCGCAGTTAAAGTTATCATCGTTAATAATGTAAATCCAATACCAGGATTTGGTACTACCGGCACGACACTGTTACCAATTCTAGCAGACATTCTGGGACTCATTAGAAACTGAGCAATTCCAAAAGATTGCAGGGTAGCAATCAGGACAGTACCATATCTGGTAATTTGAGTTATCTTCTTTTTACCGGCTTCACCTTCTTTTTGCAGCTTCTGAAAATAAGGTACAACAGCCCCTAAAAGTTGAATAATAATCGAGGCACTAATATAGGGCATGATACCTAGCGCAAATATTGTAGCTCTGCTAAAAGCACCTCCGGCAAATAAGTCATAAAGCCCAAAAAGTGTATTAGACATCTGTTCCATGGCGGCCTTGAGTGCAGTAGTATTAATACCAGGTAAAGGTATATGAGTTCCCAGACGAACTAATACCAATATTGACAAAGTAAATGTAATTTTTTTTCTTAACTCGGGTATTTTGAGTATATTCTGGAGCTGATCCTTCATAATATTTCTGCTTTCCCCCCTGCTTCCTCGATTTTCTTTTTAGCTGATTTACTAAAAGCCGGTGCAACTACTGTTTTGCTTGCTTCTATTTCCCCTTCACCCAGTATCTTGTAAAGAACGTCTTCACTTTTGATTATATTGTTTTCAACCAGGACTTCAGGTGTGATCTCATCTTCGGATATAGAATTAATTCTTTTTATATTAATAGGCTGGTATTCTTTCCGGAATATATTGGTAAATCCAACTTTAGGTACTCTCCTATATAACGGCATTGTACCACCTTCATACCAGGGGCGCCGTTTTGAACCGGAACGGGCTCTATAACCTTTTGAACCCCGCCCACAAGTAGTACCATATCCGGAGCCATTACCACGTCCTACTCTTTTCTTATTCTGTTTAGCTCCCGGTGCGTATTTTAAGGATCCTAAATCTAGCATATCTATTATACCTCCTCAATTTTTACTAAATGACTAACAGCATTAACCATACCTCTTGTAGCCTTATTATCAGGTTTAATTACAGAATCATGACGGCCTTTTAAACCAAGAGCCTTAAGTGTTTTTTTCTGTCTATTGTGTCTTTTTATAGAACTTTTTACTTGAGTTATTTTTATTTTTTTCATGCTCCAAAAATCTCCTGTAGTGTCTTTCCTCTTTTTTTAGCAACTTCATAGGGTGCTTGTAATTCGGTTAAAGCTTTGATTGCTGCTTTTGCTATATTGTGCTCATTGTTGGAACCAAGGGATTTGGTTAAAACATCTTTTACTCCTACAGCTTCCATTACAGCTCTCACAGGTCCACCCGCAATAATTCCTGTACCTGGAGAAGCAGGTTTCAGGACTACTCTAGATGCATTATAACTTGTTGTTATAGAATGAGGTATTGTGCCATTTATAACAGGAACTTTAACAAGGTTCTTCTTGGCTTTGTCTTTACCCTTGTTGATAGAGGGAATTACTTCCTTGGCTTTACCCAGTCCTAATCCTACATGACCATTGCCATCTCCAACAACAACAATAGCATTAAAGCCAAAAGTACGGCCTCCACTAACAACCTGTGAGACACGATTAATTTTTATTACTGTTTCATCTTGTAGATCTAATTTAGTCGGATCTATTAATTTCAATATTTACTCCTCTAAATATTATGTTAAAATTCCAGTCCGGTTTCTCTTGCTGCTTCAGCAACAGCCTTGACACGACCATGATACTGATAGCCAGCCCGATCAAACACAACTTTTTTGATCCCTTTATCCAGTGCTTTTTCAGCAGTATATTTACCTACTATCCGACTTGTTTCTACTTTTGTCTTGTCTTCGGTTTCCTTACTGATCTCCGGTTTGAGGTCAGAAACCTGAACCAGGGATTCATTAGTAAGATCATTAATAATCTGAGCGTAAATGTGTTTATTACTTCTTCGGACTGTCAATCTGGGTCTATTTGGTGTTCCAAATATTTTATTTCTTACTCTAAGTTTACGTTTTTTATGTAGTTCTCTTTTTCTTCTTAACCTTTTACTCATGAAAATTTTCCTCCTTATTCTACACCAACTGTTTTACCGGCTTTTCTACGGACACGTTCATCTTCATATTTAATCCCTTTACCCTTGTAAGGTTCTGGAGGATATATACTTCTAATTCTAGCGGCTACCTCGCCAACTTTTTGCTTATCCGCGCCGCTTATTTTAATCTGTAAATTTTCAGGTACTTCAATTTTAATATCTTCTGGTGGTGTAAAAACTATCGGATGGGAAAAACCAACCTTTAGTTCCAAAGACTTACCCACCATATTAACCTGAAAACCAACACCACTCACAACCAATTTTTTTTGGAAGCCCTCTGTTACCCCTTCGATCATATTCAGAACCAATTTTCTATATAGACCATGTAATGATTTGCTGGATTTCTTTTCATCAGGTCTCTCGATGATCATGACATTATCTTGCATGTTGACATCAAAATCTGACCGATATTTCTGGGACAGAGTGCCATTTTTACCTTTTACGGTAATTGTGGTATCCCCTACTTTTATATCAACATCTTGCGGTATATTTATCGGATTATTTCCTACTCTAGACACAACTTATCTCCTTGTTAAAATTACCAGACTTTACAGAGGATCTCTCCACCGACATTCAGTTTTTTTGCAATTTTATCGGTTACAACTCCTTCAGATGTGGAGACCAGGGTTATGCCCAAGCCATTCAAAGTTCTTGGGATATCCGTAGCTTTTGCATAAATCCTTCTACCGGGCTTACTAACTCTTTCCAGGCCCTTAATAACAGGCTTATCTTCTTCATAATACTTCAAATATATTCTAATAAGGTCTTGCTTATTATCCCTGATTATCACAAAGTCTTGGATGTAACCTTCATGCTTTAAGACTAATGATATTCTCTTCTTGGTATTAGAAGCCGGTACATCAATCCACCTCTTTTCAGCCATATATCCATTTCTGATTCTTGTAAGATAATCAGCAATTGGGTCTGTAACTGCCATAAATTATTCTCTCCTATTATTGTTTACCAACTAGCCTTCTTAACGCCGGGTATTTTACCCTCTGAAGCCAATTCTCTAAAGCATATTCGACATAAGCCAAATTTTCTCATATATCCTCTAGCTCGACCGCACCTTCTACATCGGTTTACTTTTCTGGTCGAAAATTTTGGTTCTTTTTTTGATTTTTCTACTAATCCTTTACGTGCCATATTTTCCCTGTTTTTTTATCGTTTCTTAAAAGGAAAACCTAATAGTGATAAAAGTTCATAGGTTTCTTCATCTGTTTCTGCAGTTGTTGTAATAGTTACATTTAACCCGCGAATTTTATCAACTGTTTCATAATTTATTTCGGGAAAAACTATTTGCTCATCCAATCCGAAGGAGTAGTTGCCTACACCATCAAATGATTTATCTGATAATCCCGAAAAGTCTTTCACCCGGGGTAATGCAATACTAATCAATCTTTGTAGAAATTCCCACATTCTCTCTCTTCTTAAAGTTACATAACAACCTACTGGATCACCTTTTCTGATGCCAAAATCAGCGATATCCTTCTTGGCCTTTGTTACTATTGGCTTCTGGCCTGTGATTTTTGCCATTTCTTCCAAAGCCAATTTCAAGTCGTCAGGATTTTCATTAGCATCGCCCACTCCCATACTCACTGTAATTTTTGAGAGTGTGGGTATTTCCATGACATTATTATAGTCAAATTTATCATCCAGCTTATCTTTGACTTCTTGTTGATAAGCTGCTTGTAATTGTGGTTTATATTCTGTCTTATCCGACACTAATCTCTCCCTTATTAATTGTCAATTATTTCTCCACTTTGCTTGGCAACTCTGACTTTTTTTCCATTCTTCAATTTTTTATATCCTACCTTTGTAGGCTCTCCATTATGGAGTAATTTAACATTTGAGATATGGATAGGTGCTTCCTTCTCTGCTAGCCCACCCTGAGGATTCTGTTGAGTACGTCTTAAAGTTTTTTTCACAAAATTAACTCCTTCGACAATTACCCGTTCCTCATCCGGATATACTTTTAAAACTTTGCCTTCATAGCCTTTATAATTACCGGCTATAACTTTTACCATATCATTTTTCTGTATTCTATTCATGCTTACTCCCTTTATAGTACTTCCGGTGCCATTGATACAATTCGCATATAATTCTTACTTCTCAATTCTCTTGTGATAGGGCCAAAAATTCTAGTCCCTAAAGGCTCATTATTCTCATCTATAAGAACTGCCGCATTATCATCAAATCGGATATAGGAGCCATCACTTCTTCTGAATTCCTTATTCGTACGAACTATGACGGCATTCATGAGTTCACCTTTTTTAACCATCCCACCTGGAGTAGCCTGTGCAACCGAAACCTTAATTATATCCCCAATAGATGCGTATCGTTTTCTACTCCCACCGGGTATTGAGATACACCTTACTTTTTTTGCTCCGGTATTGTCAGCTACGTTTAATTTAGACTCTTTCTGAATCATCAGTATCCTCTTTTGTACTATTTATTCAATATTTCCACCAGTTCCCATCTTTTCAATTTGCTAAGAGGTCTGGTCTGTCTAATCCTGACCTGATCACCTTCTTGGCACTGATTTTCCGGATCATGGGCGTAATATTTGGTGGTTCTTTTTATATATTTACCATAAAATTGATGTTTTACTTTTTTATTTACTGCTACAACAATGGTTTTATCCATTTTATTGCTAGCAACAGTTCCTTTGATTTCTTTGCGAATCGGCTTCTTACTCATATTAACTATTCCTATATATTTTATTTTCTGATTCCAAGTTTATATTCATGAATAACAGTCTTGAGCTGGGCTATTTCTTTTTTTATTTCCTTAATCCTGCGCGGATTTTCCAGCTGCTGCATAGCTTTCTGAAATCTCAGGTTTTTTAGAGCCTCGACATCATCTTCTAGTTTATATTTTAGCTCTTCTAAAGTTAATTCATTGAGTTCTTCTTTATTCACACCGGCTCCTATTTTCTTTTCACGATTTTGGTTTTCATAGGTAACTTTGCCTGAGCCTGCCTGAACATCTGTTTGGGATTATCCGTTTCAATCTCGATTTCGAATAAAATTCTTCCGGGTTTAATAACAGCAACATAGTATTCCGGTTCTCCCTTCCCTTTTCCCATTCGAGTTTCGGCAGGTGTACTGGTCACTGGTTTATTCGGGTAAACTCTAATCCAGAGTTTACCATTTTTCTGTAATTCTCTTGTGATAGCCACTCTAGCTGCTTCTATCTGGTTGCCTTTTAACCAACCTGGTTCTAAAGCTTTTAGCCCATAGGTTCCGAATGATATTTTATTACCACGCTGGGCTTTACCCTTCATTCTTCCACGCTGATATTTTCTGTATTTTAACTTTTTAGGTTGTAACATTTTCTGTCCTTATGCTTTAATAGATTCGCCTTTACAGATCCATACTTTCAATCCAATACAGCCATAGGTTGTATGAGCAGTAACTTGTGCATAATCAATATTTGCCCGCAAGGTATGAAGTGGAATGCTACCCTCACTATAGGTTTCTCTACGTGCAATTTCCGCGCCTCCCAATCTGCCCCCAACTTCTATTTTTATACCTCTGGCATCCATGCGCATAGTGGATTGTATCACTTTTTTTATAACTCTTCTGTAGGGTACTTTCTTTTCTATTTGGTTAGCAATATTTTCACCAACTAATCGAGCATGCAGTTCAGGTCTCTTGATTTCCTTCACATTGATCTTAATATCATCTTTTCCGGTCAACATTTTCAACTCTTCTTTGAGCTGATTTACTTCTTTACCCTTTTTTCCTATTACCATGCCCGGTCTAGATGTATTTACAATCAATGTAATCTTCTTGGGAGTTCTGTGTATTTCAACGCTACCAATACCAGCGTTTGGAAAACGATTTTGAATATATAATCTGAGCTTTAAATCTTGTTCCAGTTTGTCTGCATAATTATCTTCGTCAAACCAGACACTTTTCCAATCTTTATTTATTCCTAGACGAAATCCAATTGGATTTACTTTCTGACCCAAAAACGACCTCCTTTTTTTATTCTTTGGTAGCCAGCTTGACTGTAATGTGACTACTTCTTTTTCTTATTTCTGTTGCTCGGCCCATTGCTCTTGGTCTGTATCTCTTCATTGTTGGGCCTTCATCAATAACTATTTCTTTTAAATACAGATCTTCAGGTTCTATAGCAGCACCTTCATCTGTATTCATCATATTAGCCACGCAGGATCTGACTGTTTTTTCTATCATACGTGATGATTTTTTCCTGCTGAAATGAAGAGTATTTAACACATCTTCAAGATCTTTACCTCTAACTAGATCAGCCACCTGACGTAGTTTGCGGGCTGATTGTTTTGCATATTTTTTGACTGCTTTTGCTTCCATATCAATTATCTTCTATGTTTGTTATCTTTATCTATTCTGCATGTTTTCTAAAAGTTCTTGTTAAGGCAAATTCACCTAATTTATGCCCTACCATATTTTCTGTGATATAAACAGGAATGAACCGAATTCCATTGTAAACTGCAATCGTATGACCAACAAATTCCGGAGGAATTGTAGAAGCTCTGGCCCAAGTTTTGATCACTTCTTTGCTTCCACTTTCATTCTGTTCTTCTACTTTTTCCAGCAATTTATCATCTATATATGGACCTTTTTTAAGTGATCGACTCATTATAGAATTCTCCTGTGTCTATTTTTTTCTTCTTTTAATTATAAATCTATCAGATTCTTTATTCTTCTTTCTTGTCTGTTTACCCTTACTCATTTGGCCCCAGGGACTACAAGGATGTCTGCCCCCTGAAGTCGCACCTTCACCACCACCAAGTGGATGATCAATTGGATTCATACTGATGCCTCGCACCTTTGGTCTTCTGCCGCGTCTTCTTGTAACCCCTGCCATTCCTAATACTTCATTCGAATGTGATTTGTTCCCTACTTCGCCGATTGTTGCTTTGCAGCGTTGAGGTATTAATCGAACTTCACCGGAAGGCATATTAATTGTAACATAATTTCCTTCTTTGGCCATAATCTGCGCAGAACTTCCTGCACTTCTTGCAATCTGACCACCTTTACCTGGTTTCATTTCTATATTATGCACAAATGTACCGGATGGTATTTTTGCAAGAGGAAGTGTATTACCCGGTTTAATAGGAGCATTTTCACTTGAGATTATCTTATCTCCAACATTTAATCCTTCTGGTGCAAGAATATATCGCTTCTCACCATCTGCATAAGTAATTAGAGCTATATTAGCTGATCTATTTGGATCATGCTCAATCGTCTTTACAGTGGCTTCAATATCAGTTTTGTTTCTTTTAAAATCAATGATTCTGTACTTGCGCCGTGAACCACCACCTCGATGACGAGATGTAATTCTTCCCTTGTTGTTTCTACCGGCTGTCTTTTTCAAACTTGTCAGCAGCGTTTTTTCCGGTGTTTTAGTAGTTACTTCATCGTTAGTACTGACAACTTTAAATCTCTGACCTGGTGTAGTTGGTTTCTTTCTTTTTGTAGCCATAATTTATACCGCTGTTTCTCCTTGATAGTAATCGATATTATCACCTTCTACCAGGGAAACTATTGCTTTTTTCCAGTCTGATCTCTTCCCCCTGGTTCTAATTACTTGACCGCCACTTCTAATTGTCATTTCTTTTTCTTTTCCATTGACATTCATGACGGCAACTTTATTTACTTTTACATCAAATTTATTTTCAACAGCATTTCGTATTTCAATCTTATTAGCGTCCGGGTTAACCTGAAAAGCGTATTTATTTTCAGTTTCTTGCAGTCTTAGAAATTTTTCTGTCAATATCGGTCTTATTAAAATTAGATCCTTTTTCATCATCTATCCTCATTATTCCTTTAGCATTTCGACGATTTTATTGACACCTTCTCTGTCTACAACCAGCACATCTGCATTGATTATCTCATAGCTAGAGATGTTATTAACATTACTGATAACCAGTTTTTCAAAATTGCGGGCTGAGAGATACAGATCCTCTGTAACTTCAGATGCAGCTAAGAGCACTTTATCACCATATTTATCAATGCCTTTAAGTAATTCCCGGACATTTCTGGATTTTATTTCGCCGAATTCAAAATCTTCAACAACTATCAATTTTTCATTTCTAATTTTATCAGCAAGCAATGCTTTTCTAGCAGATTGTTTTATTTTGCGGTTCACTTTCATTTTGTATTCTTTGGGCTTAGGACCAAAAGTAACACCCCCACCAACCCAAAGAGGACTTCTAATAGATCCGGCTCGAGCTGCGCCTCTGCCCTTTTGGGGCCATGGTTTGCGGCCACCACCTCTTTTTTCCGCTCTGGTCTTAGTAGAATGGGTTCCAGTTCTACGGTTATTCATTTCAGATTTAACTGCCAAATATATATTATGCTGATTTATTTCTATATCTTCATATAATGCAGGTTCAATACTGAATTCATCTCCAGTCTCAGCACCATTTCTTGAGTATATAGATAGCTCCATCTCTTTATATCCTTATTTTCTTATTTTAAGAATTCCATTTTTCGCACCGGGCACAGAGCCTTTGATGTAAAGTAGATTCTGATCAGAATCAACTTTTACTACTTCCAGATTTCTGATTGTAACAGATTCATTTCCTGCTCGACCAGCCATTCTGGTTCCTTTGAGTACTCTCGAAGG
The DNA here is from genome assembly GCA_021735285.1 of Fidelibacterota bacterium. GTDB lineage: Bacteria > Fidelibacterota > UBA2242 > UBA2242 > JAFGTP01 > JAIPHI01. Next base: position 15,928 of record JAIPHI010000040.1, read on the forward strand.
ATCGGCTGCCATTCCAATAGAACCATGAGTTCTTAAAGTGTGGCTCTGACCATGGGATTTAGGCCCGCCTTTGAATTTATATTTTTTTACGACACCTTGAAAGCCCTTACCTTTACTTATGCCAGTCACTTTCACCTTTTCACCGGGGTGAAAATACTCTACCTTAATCTCTTCACCTGTCTTCATCAATTCTTCGGCTACGTTCTTGAATTCCATCAGAACGTTATAGGCTTTTGTTCCGGCCTTTTTAAAATGTCCTTCTTCAGGTTTATTGACTTTATCTTCTCTTTTTTCATCGAATCCAATTTGAATCGCAGAGTATCCATCCTTCTTCTCGGTTTTCACTTGAGTAACTTCACAAGGCCCAGCCTTTACTACTGTTACTGGAACGCATTCACCCTGTTCGGTAAAAACCTGACTCATACCTAATTTTTTTCCTATTATTCCTAACATATTTATCTGTCCACTAATTATACTTTAATTTCTATGTCAACACCAGCAGGTAAATCGAGCCGCATTAAAGCATCTACAGTTTTAGTTGTAGAATTTTTAATGTCTATCAACCTCTTATGAATTTTGGTCTCAAACTGTTCTCTGGACTTACTATTCACATGAGGTGATCTATGTACTGTATATACTGTTCTTTTTGTAGGTAAAGGGATCGGCCCTGAAATTCTAGCACCAGTAGATTTGGCAGTAGCTACAATTTTCTTGGTGCTATTATCCAGAAGCGTATGATCATAACCCTTCAAATTTATTCTTATTTTTGAACCTGGCACATTAAACTCCTATTACTTTTATTCAATAATTTCGGTTATTACACCAGCACCAACTGTTCTGCCACCTTCACGAATGGCAAACCTGAGACCCTGTTCCATAGCAATCTCTTCTATCAAATCAATCTCAAAAGTCACATTATCACCGGGCATTACC
>JAIPHI010000041.1 GCA_021735285.1 Fidelibacterota bacterium
AGTTACCGATTGAAAAATTCAATGATAAAAAATCAAGGAAAGTAAATATGCAGCTAGAATTTTATCTTGCAACAGCTACACTTTTTTCTTGCAAAGAGCTAGATTTTTATCTTGCAAAATACACTGTAATAATCTTTTGAATTACTACAGCCATTGTTATTAAGTATGCGGAACTTATAAACAATGTCATCAGAATTTTATCCTTTACTCTATTGCTAAAGTTTCACAGGTTCTGATTTTATCACTACTACGGGTTCATCTGTCATCTGCACTTTCATAACAAATTCTCACCTTTCGGCTTGGCTCTGCTTAGTCTATATAGACGAAAATGCAGACTTCCCTTGTTAAGCAAACTATCCTGTTAGTAAAACCATCCGTTCAAACGTGTAATTGTATTCGGAAATTTGGGTGTTGGCACTTTTTGCAACCTAACCCCAATTACCCGCCAAAATCGGTTCATTTACATTATGTTCCACTAACTTGCTAAAAGTCTTCCTTCACACCTTCCCGTTGCCAGAAACGCACTTGACTTCGCATTGTCTTCCCTTCCGATTAGGGGACAGGATATTCGTTCAATTGTAAAAGAACTAATCCATTGGATATGTTTGCATGCAAGGCAAACAAAAATAGAGAGTAGGTAATACTACTCTCTATTTTTGATTTATAAATAGTTTTTTTAAAATAGTTTTAATGAATACTAATATCGATAATTAATATTTTATCGCATAGAGTCTAGATAAAAAAGAAGATAATAAGTTTCTAATCCTGTTTTGTTGAAATCTCAAAAAATTGACAAAACCTGTTTACTTGAATTATGCATGTCCTTTTAAAATATTGGGTTCAAGGTTATATTAATTTTAATTTTAGCACCTCTGTCTTGAAAAAACTGAGTTTTTCTTAGGTTATGCATAATTCTAAGGTTAATCCCGAAAATCTCGAAGAGATTATTCGGCCTGAAAGGTGGAAAATGAATGTTAATGAATTTTTCAGGTTTAATATACTACACTTAAAATGTTTCAGCAAACACAATTTTTTTAAGCCACCATTTCTCTTTTTTTTATGGTATTATCTTACTAATCTTGGTAGTTTTTATAATCTTCAAGATTTTGTTCTGATAATATAACATATTGATATCGGACAATCCTGTCATTTCCTGTATCGGCTATATATATTATATTATCTTTAACAGCAATTGATTCAGGACGATCTAATATGTTGCCTATTTTTGTTCGAACAGCAGATGAGTCAGAAGTACTATCTGCACTTAAAATAGTCCCTATATTTCTCAGAAACTTACCATTGTTATTAAAAGTCTGAACATAGTTTTTCTTAGCATCAACAATATAAATAATTCCATCCTTACTAAAATTAACATCCCATGCTGACCCAAATCTATCTAATTCTAGAATATCATCTTCTCCAGGAATAAAAATACTTCTATATGTTCCAGCAGAAATACCATGGCAAGAATATATTCCCCCAGTTTGGGTATAATATAAATTACCTGAAACATCTATATCAATACTCCTTGGTTCCATTACAAAGCCAGCTCCAGTTCCCTGACCGGTCACAACTTTATCAAAAATTGTTTTATAGTTAATAACAATAGATGAATCTCCTAGACGAAGTAAATTTTGCGGAATATATCTTAATTTTACTATCCTATTATATCTTTTATCTAATATGTATATACCATTATTGTAGTCTTTTCCAAAAGCTACCAGGTCAGTAATTTTAGTATTTCTAGGATCCCCATAGGTATCCAGAAGAATGTTCTGTTTATCGTTACCATTAAAAAAAATATGAGGTGCAAGAAGACTATCGATTAATTTTTCATTGTTCTCAAATTCAGTTTCTTCTCTTAACAATGAAAAGCCTTCATTCAGATATGCAATCAAGGAATCTATTTTATGAATATATTTTATATCATTGTTTTCATCATCTCTAATAGCGATCTTAGTAGCGACACCATTTATCCCGGTATTATTATAGTGCTGATTCCATGCGAAAATTCTATTCCCACCATCCACCATTAAAAGATTCATTTTACTGTCCTGTCCGAGACGAATGGGTTGAATTTTGCCGAAAGTGTCAAAATTTATTTCAGAAAGTCTTTGAAAATTATTACCATATTCATCTTCTAATATTTCATTACCAGCCTGGTCAATTACTACAACTCTGTGATTAGCAGAATCAGCAATAAAAAGATATCCATCCCTCCCAATTAATACATCCTTTGGCGAATTAAAGTTATATTTATTTTTATTCCAATTGGGAAATATTTGTACATAGCTTGTATCCCCTTGCTCCGCTTCACTAGCAGTTGGAAGGGGTTCGATATGGCCGCAATTATTAAAAATTAATTGTATTGCTAAAGTAATTGTTAATAGATATAGTATTTTTTTCATAATTTTATTTTTAGTGTGAACCTTTGAATGTCAGTTAAATATCGCATCCTTGAAAATGAGTAATCGAAAATAATATTTTTCCCTCTAATAGGTAACTTCAAACCAAGACCAATATTAAATTTTTTTTCACTATCGTTTAAATTTAAACCTCCTCGAATGGAATATTTTTGGAGCAAGGTTTCTTCAAAACCAATAGAAAAAGTTTCCACATTATCAATTGGATGATTTAATTGACTGGTAAGAGTAAATTTATTATATTCGGTATCGACAATTTCCATAGCACTACCAATCCGAAAAATTGTAGGTAATGGAAATTCTTTGTATTTTTCTTCTACTACTCCTCCTTCTGGTACTTTCTTTTCGTAAGTTCCATCGAAAGAAACATTAGGCCCGAAGTTAATCAGTGAAACGGCAAAGCGTAATGATCTAAAACCAGTCCAGTAAAAAGTACCTATATCTATCATAGGAGTCCTGCTTGATAATTCAGCAATATTTTCCTCGACATATTTAAAAGAAATTCCCCAGGAAAACTGTTTGGTGATCCGTTGTGAAGCAGTAATTGAAAGAAAATAATTATTGAAATAAAATTTTTCACCGGTCCCATGTGGCATATATTCTGTTGTAACATCCATTGCATCGGTATGCAAAAAGCCACCACTTATCCCAAAAGCATAAACATCCGATATTTTGTAAACAGCACCAATATAATCATAGGTTATATTAGCTGGCCAATCAATTCTGGATGATAATATCTCACTGCTTTTCATTTGAGATGCTCCAGCGGGATTCCAGTACAAACAAGAAGCATCATCAGCAATACCAACAAAAGAACCTCCCATAGAAGCAGCTCGACTACCTATTCCTATTTTTAAAAAGGGCAGAGCCGAAGTACCAGCTCTTTGATACCCCAATTCCGGATATAGTTCAAAACCCATCAGATGTTTTGAGATACAGAATAATAAAAGAAAAATGATCAGAAAATTTTGTATATGTTTTGATATATTATTCATTTAAAAATGTAATTTAACCCCCAGTATAATATTTCTTGGTTCACGATAACGAGATGGATCAGTTGGTGGTAGATCCGTCAGATCATCTGTCCATGATCTGGGAATAGGATCACCCGGTTCATAGGCTTCACCAGTTACTGGATTGATTCTTCGAGCAATTTTAGCATTTAATATATTTTCGAATTGACAAAAGATATCAAATGTAATATTGTTAATGGAAAACCCTTTAGTGAATTTAACATCCCAACGTTGCCAAGCCGGACTTAGTTCTGTATATGGTGTTTCGGCATATTTTTCCAATTCGAGATCTATCATTGGTGTATATCGCTTTCCAGAAGATATTTCCCAATGAATATGGCATCCAAAATCTTTTGGTAATGGGATCACATTCATAAATTTTAAAATTTTATTTCTTGGAGTGATAAAGTTAAAATCTGCCGAGATTCTTAAAGGAACATCCCAGGACATAAAATTTTCACCTAAAGATTTTTCTTTATTCACCGCAACTTTTTGAAGTGCTTCGTTTGGGGAGGAGCTTTTTCCAGTGACCATTGAATAGGTTCCATTTAACCTCACAGAAAAATACCTCGAAAAGCGTCTTTGCATGTATACTTCTAACCCTCTTGATCGGGCATAATCCATATTAAAATACATAAAAGGTTGTTTTTGACCGGAAACACCTTTAATAGTCAACTGTTCCGAGGTTGCATAATCAAACAGATCTTTATAAAAGGCTGTGATATTAATAACTTGATCTTCACTAAATTTATGTCTTATCCCAATTTCATAAGCAACTGTTGTAGAAGGATTTAGATCCGGATTCCCTAATAGTGGACTGGCTCCTAATCTAGTTTTATTAAGACCAGCATAAATATACTGGTAGTTAGGTCTTTGAGAAAAATGACCATAGGAAAAGAAAAGAACATCATTATCTGTTAATGGATGAGATATTCCCAAACGAGGACTCAAATGGGCTTTTCCCCGTCTTCCCAAAATGCTAAAAGTATTTTTTTTAAAATCCTTTCTAAACTCAGGTGACAGATGAGGGGCATAATCATGATTAGTAATAAGTTTAGTCGCTATATCCCCTAATATCATGTAGTCCAAACGAATACCCATATTAATAATCATTCCTTCATATACTATCTTATCCTGGATATAAAATGCACCGGCAGCTGGATTAACACGATAGATATCCCAGGAACCTCCAAAACTATTATTGGCTCCCTTTAACCAGGGATCATCAATATTTATAACCTGCATATCAGTAAATTTAGCCTTAATTCCGGCCTTCAAACGATGGCGATGTGTTATTTGGCTGGTTAATTCTGGTTCTAGTATCCAAGTTTCAGAATAATGATCATGCCAATTATTAGCATCTCCTGTATCATAAAAACCATCTCTAGTCCAAACAGTAATATCACCATCAGGATAATCAACAAGATATTGAATCGGCTCAATGTCGTTAGTTATATTGTATTCGTTAAAATATTTTCCTTGAACTGCAGAGTGGACATTTATGAATACTCGACCTAGATTAGCTTCTATAAAGGTTTTTTCATTAAAAGAGTGGGTGAGTTTAATATTAGATCTTATTCCTTCCCATGTAATAGTATTATAATTATCAAGCATTTTCATATATGCATAGGGAAAATAGGTTCGTGTATTAGCAATAGATTGAAAATATCCTTGATTAATTTGAAGTGATCTTTTTAAAATACCAGAAATTTTAGTACTTCTATGCTTCCATGTCAATTTAAATAATCCCGACCAATTATTTTCTTGTCTTAAAGCAAAAGGTTCATATTTCTCTAATGCCGGTTTTAATTTTTCGCTATGAGGGAGATAGGTGTCTGAAAGATACATATATGCATTACCAAAAAAAGTAAGTGAGCCCGGAATATTTATATCCGCTAATGGTAACAATTTATTAGATATAGGTTCTGGCCCTCCGAGTGACATTTCAATTGCATCGGTATTGAAATTTTCAACCTTTTCCATACCTAGGTGATCTGTTTTCAAGGAAACGGAGCCCTTATATTTTTGCCCTCCTTCTTTGGTTTTTACGTCAATAATTCCAGACATTGCTTGCCCATATTCAGCGTTAAAACCACCAGTAATAACTTCCAATTCCTCAATAACATCAGGACTCAGAAAAACACCATAGTTTTTCCCTGATAAAGGATCTTTTATTGAGACTCCATCAATAATATATAAATTCTCGTCTGCCCTGCCCCCTCTTATATGGATTTCATTATCAACCTTCACTACCCCGGGTTGCTTTTCCAGAAGATCATCTATACTTTTGGCTATACTGTTTTCTATCGAACTGCTACTAATTCTCTGTAAAGAACTTGTCAGTTCAGGTTCAAATAGTGGTTTCTTTCCTACAACAACAACTTCCTGTCCAAAGGCAAGCGTAGTTGTTTCCATTTGAATATTCAAATTTATTGTGGAATCAGCAGTCACTTTTATTCCAGTAAATAGTTTTATTTTATACCCCATCATATTGATCTTTAGGTCATAATCTCCAGGTTGGAGACCGGATATATAAAAATTACCCTCCGAATCGGACGCCGCTCCCTTATAAGTTCCTTTTACAATTATATTGGCGCCTACAACAGGTTCACCCGTTTTTTTATCGAAAATTTGCCCTTTTATTACCCCAGTTTCAGCCGATAATAATATAATAGTCATAAGGATAGATGCTGTAATTATTTTAATTAATCTACTTTGTAATATCATCAATTTCATTTTCCTAAAAATTCCCTTATAACTTCAATAACATTATTACTTCCATTTGTACTATGTAAGGTAAATGATAAAAAGACCAATTTTGCAGGAGAATCATGGGGGTATTTTAGACCAATGACTGGTTCCCCCTCCCACTCTCCTCTATTTGATGAGGGAAGCTGATAAAGAGTATCTGCGTCTGAACCCAATATAAGACCATCTGGATTTGATACAATTTTCCCGGGTGTAACCTTTAAATTAACATAATTTGTATCCCTACTAAAAATTGTTGTACCGGGTCCAATCCTATAGTCGTCTTCAGGGTCAAATCGATACCGTCTTTTAACTAGATCGATTGACTCCGAGGACAGAAAGGAGTAAAGGGAGTCATTATTATCAATTGCATTAATACAACTTATCAAAATATGATGGTCTTTACTATTGGTTAAAATGTAGCTTAATATTTCATTTGATAAATTTGAAAGATGAGATTGCCCCTCAGCATAATATATTATATAATTAAAGAAATTGAGAGTTTCTTCAATATCAATTTTGGAATAAGGTATCCGTTCTTCAATATGCCATACAGAATAGTTATTTACACCTAAAATCTTATTTAAGGCATCAGGATAAATTTCATCTCCAGCCGTTACAAGTCCATAATCATCAATAAATAATATTCCGTTTTGGTTCGGCTTTTTCACTGTCCAGGTTCCATCTCCTCGAGGAAATTGGATTATTTCGCTTAGCTGTCCGGCTATATCTTCTGCAACTAGATAAAACACCCAATTGCCCTCAGGAATATTTCTGAGTGTTACTGAACGGCGCTTGCCATCTAACTTTCCATTTATTATGCCATCACTAAATTTTTCAAGGGTTTCCGGAGGTTTTGTATCTTTCGGATAAATTGTATAATAAAAGCCTGTTAGAGATTCATTACCATCGGGGTCATATCCGATCCAATTAAAGGTTCGGGTTGTAAATGTTTCAACCTTAATTGTATCTATAGGGTTACTTCCATATACGAAACTCACAGTTGGGGCGGAATTTTTTATCGGAAAATCAGCATAGGCCGGTGTTTTATCAACTGCCCCATTTGTATCGGTCGGGGCTAGATTATAAAATTCATCTCCTCTTAAAGTATATAATTCACTACCAATTTGAGTTTGTATTCCATTAATATATCCTTCGGATAGTATAACATCTACACTATCAAGAATCCGATTTTCAGACCCTATATCAGAAAAATATTCATTATCAATATTAGATTTTGTAGGCTGCTCGTAATTCCATTTAGCTGTATTATCCACTGCTTTTATTTTAAACCAAAAATTATCAGATGTCTGTCTAATAGGAAGGATAAAAGTATCTGATTCCGAAGTAGTCCAGATAAAAGAATCTGGATATTCCTCAGCAAAATAACTCCATTGGTAAAAATATCCTAATACTTCTCCATCTGGATCGTTTCCCCACCAATTAACATATTGAGTACTATAAGTTGTATCCAGATTATCTTTATATGGCTGAATAGATAGATTCGTCTCCGGTAGTCGATTTGCAAAAGGTTCTGAGACTAAACCATTATCACAAGTCATAAAATAAATACATGATATAAGAACAGTCGCAAAAATTGTATATAAAAATTGATATTTTTTCAATTGTTACCTTATTCAAATTAAGGGCGCCCAAGAATATTCAGACGCCTTTTAGTTATAAAATTTATTTTAATAGAATCATTTTCTTTGTTTTTACAAAATTACCAGATGTTATTCTATAGATATATACCCCATTAGAGACTTGTTGGTTATTTTTATCACGGCCATTCCAGATAACTTTATAATTACCTGCAGGTTGACTGGCATTTACCAGAGTTCTAACTTTCTGTCCAAGGAGATTATATATAGTTAATCTAACTCGATTATCTTTTTTTATTCCATAAGAAATAGTAGTTGTAGGATTAAAAGGATTGGGATAATTCTGAGATAAATGGTAAGTTAATATTGTATTGTTTTTAGGATCGATTTCACTTGTTACTTCTCCAAGATCAGCATCATCTCTAAGTAATAATTCATATTTACCATAAGAAAATGTAAGGTTTCCGGTTATAAATTCAATATTATCATCGATAGCTGGATTATAATTATAGGCATCAGAGCCACCTATCTGTACTATTTCACCGGATGCATCAGTTACTGCCCAATCGTCATGATCATCTTTTTCAGTAACAACCGTGAGATCACTAATTTTTACAAGAACTCCTTCATATTTTTCTGAACTAGCTGAATCGGCCGCTATATCCGCACAAGTAACTTCAGCAGCATTTACACTCGTAGTTGTTCCTAGGTCCTTTAATGATATATCTTTTACTTCTGTTAAATTATAATACTCATCAACAGTTCCAGTTATCTTTACATCTTGTCCAATTTCAACAGGAGCATAATCAGGACTATAAATCATAATACCATTCCAGGCGGCCTCAGTATGTTCAGCATTATTAAAATCCTGAACGAAAAAAGAAGATGTACTTGCAGATGTATCTGACGTTACTGTGCCATTAAAAGTGACCAGTTGCTCATTAAATGGTGAATCTCCGGATGAATTTTCTGTATATTGAATGTCATAAATAGTTTTTGTTTCAGGTCCACTAATCACAAAAGAATAAACAGAATCTGGTGCAGCTTCTGGATCAGAAGCTGATTCCGTATCATTATCTGTTGCAGTTATATAATAGTTGATTATATCATTTTGCTCAAAGGGGCCTATTTCTACTTCATAACCTGAACTTGACGGGTTTACAAGATCAACACTTGTGTAAGTATCATTATTAATAGAATAAAATAATTTTGCTTCTGTAATTGATCCATCATCTAAGATTGAAGTAGAAACTGTAATTGTATCTTCAGGCTGAGGGCTTGTAGGTGTAATATCAGTATTCGAGATCATAGGAGGCCCTACCATTACAACAACATCTGAATCATAGCGCGGGATAAAATTATAATTACCCCAATGATCATATATAACTCCTGTCACAGATTCAAATAAAGTTCCTTCTGGAGGAGACCCCATGGTTACACCATCTGAATATCCTATACTGGTAAGCAATCCTCTACCAGTTTCATCATGAAGTCTTACTCCATATTGCGTGACAGTATCAACCACAGAATTAGAAACCATAATGAGGGCATTTTCCCATTTTTCAGCCTCATAATTAAGACTCGTTTCAGTGGAGGTCGTATAATATAGGCTGTCATTAAAAATTTCGGTTTTTACCTCAGAGGTGTCAATCTTAGCATTCATGCCCCAAAGGGATAGTTCTTCTGTAGCATTCAGTTCTGTCGTATTCCCATCGGAAACGTATTCATGGATTACTCCGGTAATGGTGATCGAATCTCCCTCATATACAGTAGGTACTGACTCACTAACATCATCATAGACTAATAATCCACTAAATGGCCCCCCACCAGGTTGCTGGAAATAATATTTCTTCCCGCTGCCTGCGTAAAATAGCCCAGATTTTACTGTAACTACTCCAGTAACAGTTACAGTTTCGTTCTGAAAATAAGTAGTATCATCACCTGTTATGACAGAACTTTCACGTACCTGCTGAAGTCTCTGAATCCGAATACTTTCAGCCGCTTCCTCCACGTCATAGGCTAATCTTGGCTGTATCTTAGTATTATCAAATGAATAATCCAAAACACCGATAATACTTCTTACACTATCATATTTTTCAGGATTGAAATAGTATTCAGCTTTATCATCGACCCGACAAACGCCTGATCCATCATTTATTTCCCATTCACCATGACCAAGATCAGAATTAGTGATTTCTGCATCTAATACTTTAACTAAAACTCCTTCATAGGCTTCTGCATTTGTACCGTTTGTACCGATCTCACCTGAAGAAACCAATGTGGGTTTAACTTCATGCCCCTTACTTATAACAGTAAAGGATGATACATTTTTAAGTTCTGTAAGATTATGATATTCATCGACTTCCGCAGTGATCATAATACTATCGCCATAGGCAGCTTCATGTTCACTGTCATAAACCATAATACCGGACCATTTACCAGTGCCGTCCTGAAGATAATAATCACTACCAAAAGCATAGCTTTCAGCAGATACAACTCCTGTCACAGTTACTGTCGAATCCAAATAAACTGATTCATCATTTTCTGCGCCTGTTGTATCCTGTACTTCTGCAATACTAATAACATCCTGAGCCAGCGGGAAATATAAAATAGTTAATATTAAAATACATAACATTGTCATTCTCTTCATAATGTTCCCCTCTCTTTATTTTATTATAGCGAATTTACCAATTGAAATATCATTTGTCTCCAGGTCTTCCACAGTAAATAAATATAATCCTGCAGCAATCGGTTGATTATATCGGGTTAGTAAGTCCCAAGCATGTTCTCCTCCTGAAAATTTTGGACTTTTACCAAAAACAGTTTCTTTAAGTAGACGAATATCAGAACCATTATAGGTTTTTGAGTTATGCTCAATAATATCGATAACCTCACCAGAAAGAGTATATATACGAATTTTTGCCCGGGGTGGTAAATTCGTAAACCAGAGCATCCTTTCTCTTTCACCGAAACCATCCCAATCGGCAGTAGCCCTGTAGGGATTGGGATAGACCTCAACTTTACGTTCCAGCCCGGGATTTTCCCCAGCACCTGGTATTGCATATATTTTAGAAGACGCACTCTCTGAACTAGGAATACCTTTTTCTGCATTCCCATAGTCAAAGGCTACTACAGTATACCAATTGCGTCCAGGCCAACCATTTTTCAAATTATAATCGACATATTTATAATGAAATTTCATTGTATCACCATCAATAACAAATGTTTTTGTTGTTGGATTACCTTCTTCATCACGTATTCTGATCTGGTCCAGCCCTGTATTATAATTAGTAAAACCTATCTGTTTTAATTCAAATTCATCAACAATATCATATTGAGCAAGTAGGGTTTTTTCTCGACCTATCCCCGTTTTACGTCCGCTATAAATGCGATACCCCTCGAAATCTATTTCCTGTGAGACAGGATCATAAGCCAGTTCATTTGTAGAGTCTTCCGGTGCATTATCCCAGTAAATTGTAATTTTTTGATCTCCAGGTACAACTTTCATATTTGGTGAAGGCGGAGGTCCAGGTAATTCATATCCCAATTCATAAGCGCGTTGAGCCCATTTTGCATTTTCATATAATATTGCCCGTCTGGCTTCAGTATCAGTTTGTGAGTCGGTCGCCCACAATCCACATACAATTGCGAAAGCAAAATTAATTTTCTCACCTGGTTCCCAAACCACTTCTCGTAATTGAAAATCTTCTCTATTTCCAATTGGTCCTGCGGTTAATAATGACATCCAACTTGCTGATTCTGTAATAACAGAATATTCCGAGCCAGGATATTGAGACATTCTAGCATATAATTCTTGATCACCTATTGGCGTCAAATGGTGATCAACTCCATCTATCTGATTACCATTCCAGGGCCATTGATCATAATACACATCAAAATCAGTACTCTTTTCATTCTTTGATCCCAGGTATTTTAATCCAAAATAGCTTTGAGCCCATCCCTGGTCTCCATCAAGATCACTTTGTATTGCCATATCGAGAGAATCTACATAATCGTTCCTGTTATCATACCAGTTCCATCCACCACCAGGCTCACATATACTGGTATAATTCATATTACCTACTGAGTTATCAGCCCATATTCCAACATAAGGGTTAATTATTTTTTCACCCGAGATATTTTTTGCTGTATAATTTAAAATTACAAATGAGTTAGCATAGGGATAATTCCAACAGTAAGTTTCTAAACGCACTTTTACCCCTAAAGGTTCGTGAGGTATTTGCATTTCCGTACCAGGAATTATCTGTGAGGTATCTGTAAATTCAGCAATCATATCCTGGTGTGAAACTGCAGTGCTATCATAATAACTGGCAAGTTTACGGATTACAGGATCAGTAGTAGATTTATTAAAAATAGATTTAATTTTTACTACATCAGATGAGTCTGAACTACTTGTAAATTCTCTTCCAGCAGGCCTGCTACCATATTCATCTGAAACAAAACCATCCAAAATAGCAGAAGAAACTAATGATTTATTATTTTTAATTCCCCCAATCCATAGCCCCGCATAGGAAAAATGTTCAACTTGTTCTTGTTTATATTCAGAGTAAAGTTTATACCTGCAAGAAGGCTGAACACAAGTATTATAGCCTTCTCCTAATATCCCATAATTTGTTACCGTCATTCCAATTTGGCCTGCAAAAGTATAGTGCGTATAGTCCCTGATAGCAGGTTTTGATAATGGAACCCTATTATTTTTAATCTGCTGGGAATGTAAAAAAAATGGAATCAAGAATATATAAAATATTTTTAGAATCTTATTTTTATTCATATAGTTATTGTTATATAATTAAATTTATAGATTTGTAATATTGGTGATGTTTTTTTCATATCAACAAATTCCGCCCCTGTATATAGAAATTAATTCTTCTAATTCTCAAATAAATATCCTCTCATTAAAAAAATTAAAAAGCCTTTTTAATTTTGGCTTTTATGACAAATAAACTATTTAATACCATTCTTATTATCAAGTATTTTTTTATAACATTTGGAGGCCCTTTAAATTTATTACATTATTCTTAATATTATTTTGGTTCTCTGAGATTTATTTTGATTATGAGAAATTATCCTTTTATATATTATCAATCTTGTTGTTGGTTATCTCATCCTAGACAATTAAGAAATTCTTCTATTGAATAGTTATTGGGGTGGGATTACATCCTTCCTTTTTTTATTACTTTTTCAATCATATCAGTCATAAAGTAACTTAGAGAGCTCTTTTTTTATTTTGCAATCTGTTTGAATTCTAATTTTCAAAATAAATTGAAGTTCATTATTTTGTGATCAAGTTGATTAAATATATAGGGCTTTATTTCTAGAAACTATTAATCATAAAACAATACAGAAAAAAACTCGATCGTTAGATTTAAACTTTCCACCGATCTGGATGTAAACCTGGAAGAAGAATAAAATTTTCAAATAGATCACTGTACTAAAACAACTCTTTTTATAATTTTATTTGCTGAGTTATTGGTGCCCAGCCTTAAAAAATATATTCCGGAACTTACCCTGTTACCCTGATTATTTTTACCATCCCAATAATATTCATGCTTTCCTTTAACTAAAGTCTGATCAATTACAGTCTTTATATTCCTGCCTCGTATATCATAAATATTAATTTTAACTTTACCATTCTCAGGGATAGTAAACATAATTTTAAGCCTGCTATTAAATGGATTGGGATAAAATTTCAAAGCCAATTCATCACAAAAAGCTTTGGTTCTATATTGATTCTTTACAGCAGATACATTTTCCAGTACTTTATATAGCCGGGCAATATCTATTTCTCCATCATGAATGGTTCCTGAGTAAGACAACTTTCCATGAGCCAGATAGTGTAACCCTATAATTGGCATACTAAATGTAATATGGTCCCGGGGATCGATTATTTCCACGCTTCCCATATTAAAAGTACAGCTACAAACATTACAATCTTCCAGCCCGTAAGTTAAACTAAATTTCATATATACCCTGTCATCAGGAGGATTCTGGTTATATTCAACAACGGGAATACCGGCTATTTTATCCAGCAGAGATTCAGCTACCTGCGCACCATCGAGCAATTTATTGTCATCGCTATCTTTATCAGTATTATCCATATCAAATAATGTTTCAACACTATCAACTAATCCGTCCTCATCCGCGTCGAATTCTAAAGTTACAGAATCATGAGAATGATCATAATGATTGAGAATCATTTTTAACCTTTTGATATTAATTCTTGAAGTATCATCAACAAGAGAGCTATTATAGGGAAACCCAAAGGAATATTTAAAAGCAAAACTTCCATGTTTCAGAAAGTGCAATCCCATATAAGTAATATTTGTTGATAAATTACGCATGGGATTATGTAATTCAAGATAGCCCATGGCAATTTCCTTACCACATATGGGACAGACCTCGATCCCATCCATATCAGCTAAAATTTTATAACAACTGTCAACTGGAGTTTCACTGTTACCTATTAAAAATCCTGGCAATTGGTCGATCAATCGATAATAATGTTTAGCAAGTAAAGGGACATAGAGGGAATCCAGTCTCCTATTGTTATAATTATATTGATACCTGGTACCCAGCAATATTTTTTCAACATCGGTGAGGTAATTATTATTTTGAACATCACCTACTGGAATAAGATGGGCACCCTGTGTTTCTAGCTCTAATACTTCAGCTAATTTTAAAACATCAATTTCATGGCTGTGTCTTGAGCCCGAGTATATCAATCTTCCGTGAGCCAGATAGTGTAAAGAAATAATTGGCAATTTTATTGATGATTTTTTATTGGGATTAACGATATCAATTTCACCCATATTTATTAAGATATCACATATCTTACACTTTTCTGAGCCACATGTATATCCATATTTTACATAAATAGTATCATGGGGTGAATCGCCATCATATTCGACAACCGGGAGGCTGGCAATATTTAAAATGATTTTTTCAGCCACTTCAGCACCGTCCAGTAAACCATTATAATTACTGTCTTTTTGATAGCTGTAATTGTCGAATTTTCTTTCTAAACAATCCCGTAGCCCATCATTATCGCTGTCATTATTCGGATCAATAGCATCTCCATCATGAGAATCATCGTAATGGTTCAAAATCCTTTTCAATTTTTCCGTACCTAAACGCTCATTATCTACGGAATCGCCATAGGAAAAACTTCCATTCTGCATAAAATGCAAAGCCAGATAGTCAATTTCAATAGATAAATTACGCATTGGATTATTTAATTCAATATAACCCATATTAATCGATTTACCACAAATCGGACATTCTACAACTCCCCGCATTTTATTTTCTATTTTATAACAGCTATCTCCTTTTTCTACGTTTGGCAGGGAATCAATAATGCTATAATACTTAATCGCAATTATATCTCCTAAAGCTGCTAATCTATGATAACCGAACAAAATTTCTTCCTGATAACTAAGATAATTCTCTTCTCCATTCTTATCGACAGGTAGCATATGAGCATCCTGAGCCTGGATATTGGTTCCCAACGAGACAACCAGTAGTGAAGCAATGGCTGACTTTAAAAATGCCGAACATTTTGGCTTATCAAAATTTTGCCCATTAAGTTGATCATAAATGTCTCTGTATATTGGGATCAGCTGTGGTGTAACCTTACATCCCGGACAGGCCCAGTGAAATAAAATTTCCTGGCCTTCCCCTTGAAATTCATTTTCAGTGTAGCCATTTTCTATAAAATTTTTTATGCAACATAACGGGTAGCCAAATAATTTGCCTTCCAGCAATTGTTCATGATAGCTTTTTGTGATTGGCTGGTTATCAAAATTATTCTGATATATGTTTATATATTGTGTCTGTTTGCCAAAGATCAATTCTTTACTTTTTTTGCCATTTCTCAGTTTTCTGTAAATTATTCCGGATTTAAGACCTAGATTTTTCAGCAAATCAATATGCTGATAATCGAATTTGTCTTCCCACCTGCTTAATGGCTTAATTTTATTTTTCCCTAGAAAAGCCAGATAAATAAATTCCTGATCGAAATTATCATAATCCAAAACAGTCCCTCCTCATTTTTAGATCAATAGCATATTCCTATTTTTTAATCGCCTCAAAGGTCCCGTAATCAGTTACGCCCGCTATAGTAACAAATGACAATTCACCACTATAGATATTCTCTTCTAAGTCCCCCGAAAAAAATATATTATTATCAACAAAACCCGGATATAAATTTAGCCATAACCGCTTACGGTTGAAACCTCCCTTTAAATCTCCTTTTCCTCCAAAAGGATTATGCTGTATATTTTTCACCCTCCATTCACCAGTAATATTGGCAGAATCCGATATGTCCATTTTCAGCCAGCCCCTATTTATTGTTACATCTGTAGAATCGTAGCAAATAAATTTATATGCTACCTGTGGAATATTGAGTTAATTTTTGCTATCCAATAGGGATTCGCAATTATAAACAAAAGTTAAAATCACAAATATGATGATGACTTTTCTTAGTTTCATTATTTTATCCTTATTATAGACTTTCTAGGGTTTTCCTATTTTCCCTATAAATAGTACATTTCCTGTCTGACGTTCCCTGATTGCAAATAAAAAGGGATGGTCCACCCGCATTACGACCGGTTTTTTTGGTGGATAAGCTGAAGTGACAGTCATTCTGGCTGAAGTCACAGCAGCAGCTTCAGTGCCCTTTTCATCGACTTCCAGATAGCTTTTGTGAAGCACATCGTCAATAAATAGTTGCTTTCCCAATTGTTCATTTATATTGGAAAAATCGGATAAATCAGGATCAAAGGCAGCTGGCATTCCCATACTTTTTAACACATCGTTGAGATTGATTTCATATTCCATCTTAAACTTAGGCAGAAATAATTTGACTTTCTGTTTATTTAAATTACTGATCCAATTTTCCCATTTTTTCTTAGAGAGGCTTTTTGAAAGGGCCCTTATCGATAAATTTTTATCGGGTAATATGATAATCATACTGAAATTATTATTTCCATAAGATAG
>JAIPHI010000042.1 GCA_021735285.1 Fidelibacterota bacterium
AAAATAGATTTAAATAGTCTTTATGACAAATAATATATACTATTTTATAAGACGCCTTATATGAAAATCGCTATAAAATTGGATGTAATGTAAAATCTACTTTTTAATACTGTGATTCTATTGTTACTTTTGTCTTGCCACAAAAGTAACCACAAAGGCGCCGCCTGGATAATTTAATGCTAATTTTAATGCCGATAAATAAAATATAGGGGATAATTATATAAAGTATTTATAATTAAAGGTAGTTCAACAATATTGATAATGATCATGAAAAACTTTCCATAATTATAATAAATCTTAGAGAGCCATTAATTTTTTATAGAGATCCTTGTTTTGAGCCAATCATTATCATGATATATTTTTTGTCCCTTGCCTATTAAAAAAAGCCGGAAATAACTTCCGGCTTTTTTGGTTTAATATCTATGAAATGTAATTTTATCTAATCAATCCAATTAATGTTAATACTACCCATCCCAACACTTGCTTTTATATAGACTCGATAGACAGTATCATCCCAATTCTCACTGCGATAAGTAGAATCGTCTATTTTGTCAAAATCATCCAGATCAACATTTGATAAAAAGGAACTTTCGGAATAAACTTCAGCTCCTATATTTCTTGGTAGATCTATTGATACACTACCCATTCCCACAGAAACTTCGCCTTCCATATCATTCTTGATCTTGCCATCGAAGGATATATCCGTAGAACCCATTCCACAGTCGATTGTAAACTTTTCCGGATTTAAGTTGCCCATTCCTTTGCCACTAAATTCACCCATCCCGGTCTCCACTGTAAAACTTCTCATCTCGACTGGATTTGGTTGATCTATATTGATGGAAACATCCCCCATTCCGCACTCTATTTCCATATCAGTAATTTTTTGTCCGGAGAAATCCAATTGTCCTTCAGCCATTCCCATACTTATAGAGTATTCCAGAGGGATGTTTTTGGTAAATTCTAATTTCCATTCATTATCAACATTATCTAGATCCTTCTTGTTAAAAAGGTCAAATACAGAGTTAATCGACTTATTGAACTCATTAGTTTCTGTATAAATATGAAGTTTTGAGCGATCGCCTATTTTTTTGTGTCTGATATGAGGTCTTAATCTATCATCGCTATATATGGCTGCTCCTCTGAGTAAATATTTCCCATTGCCAGTTCGAATTTCTAATGACCCGAGATTAAATTCAATTTCAATCTCGGATTCACTAAGTCCTTCAATAGGTATGTCATAGCGCTTAACATTTTGTTCTTCACCAGAAAGAACAATAATAGTTACAAAACATGCAATAATAGTAATTAATTTTTTCATAATATGCCTCATTCATTATTGATCGTTTTTATTCTGATATGCCCCTCATCAGTTTTTAGTTCTATTAGAGAATGGCCTTCATTAAGCGAGGCTTCTCCTGATAAAATATATGTGCCGTGAGACTGTTTTTTATTTGTTTGAAGGGGTATCTCAGAATAAATCTTGTACTTATCGCGTCTCATTTTGATTCGGGCGTGTATTCGGGCTGAGATATTTTTCTCTAAATAACAGGTTAAATTTCCGCCGGAACTAGCCAGATTTACATAATTTTTATCTGTGTTTGTATTATTAAATTTTTTGATGAAGATGTCACCACCTGAAGAAACAGCTTTGATGTTGCTGTATGCCTGTTTGACAGTGATATCGCCACCAGAACTGCTTATGTCAAGATCTTTATTTATTGATTTGACAGTGATGTCGCCCCCCGCAGTCTTAATAAAGGCGCTGCCTATGATATTTCCTGCTGCAATGTCTCCGCCAGAAGATTCTGCTGAGAGGTCTCCCTCTAGTCTATCCAGAGATATGTCGCCTCCGCTTGTATTCAGTTCTAATTTGTACGCTGCCTTTGAAATGCGTATATCTCCCCCAAAAGTTTTGGCTTGTATATCTATACTGGAATTGTCAATAGTGATGTCCCCTCCTGAAGTAACTGCAGCGAAATGGGTTCCCTCCAATAAGTTAATATCTATATCACCGCCACTCGTTTTTGCAGAACCACTTCCCTGTAAATTGTAGACTTGGATGTCACCGCCGGAGGACCTGATTTTGATTTCACTTTTTATGTTTTCTAGTTCAATATCACCACCCTCGGTCTGAATATCAATTTTACCTCCGGAATTTTCTATTGAAACATCTCCACCAGTAGTATGCCATACAATGTCGCCCTGGATTTGATCACCTTCCAGATCGCCACCAGCAGTTTGCATTTTAATAACACCATTTATTTTAAGGGCTGTGATGTCTCCCCCCTTTGTTTTCGTATCAATAGAATAGTTTTTTGGGATTATAATCTCAAATCTACTATAATAATTTTCATAATTATTCTGACCGGTAATTATAACCGCATTATCATTTTTTTCTATGTAAGACCTATTCTCCAGGAATATTTCCCTCACTTCTGATTTGTTATGCGTCTTAACAGTAAATATCTCTTTGCAACGCAATCTGCTTTTATCAGAACCTTCGATCAGGATGTCACCCTTTATATTTTTCATTATTAACTTACCACCTGGACTGATTTCTAATTGTTCCAGCTTGCTTCCCTCATAACCATTCCAGGATTTTTTAATATTGAAGTCACTATCCTGAGCCATAAGAGCAATGGATAAAAAAATTATGAAGAGATATTTCATTGAGTTGGACATTTTTATTCTCCAGACCCCTGATCTTGGCTAGCTGCATTATCCTTGAGGGAGTTGAGAGCTTGTTTAGCAGCGGCTTTGACGGTGTGGGTGCTATCCCGAAGATAGACAGCTGCCAGTACTTGTCGGACATTATTACTTGCCTGTTTACAATTTCCAAGGTATTGAATGGATTCTGCTCTTATTTCCGGGTTTGGATCGTTTAAAGCAGCGGTTTTAAAAATTTCTAAAATCTTATCATTCGGTTTGAAATCTTTCAGTACTTCAAGAGCCAAATTACGATTAGTTATTGAACTGTCCCGTAACAAAACAGCGCCAAAGGTTTCGGCAAAATATTTATTAGAATGCTTTTTGTCCGCTAAATGAGAGAGTAATTTTATAGCATGCTCTCTTCTTTCAGGATTACTATCATGTACAGCTGAATACATTAACATCTTTTGGATAGTAGGATCATCGAGACCACCTTTTAGTGATAACTCCCGTTTAAGTTCAAAATTAACATTTACAATACCATTCTCATTAGTTTCAATTTTATTATTTTTTAGTAATTTGCCCACCTCTATATTGTCAGATTTGAAAACGTAGTCCACAAATGCTTTATTGAAATTTTCTTCTTGTTCTTCGGAAAAAGCCTGAGTATTGCTTACAAAGCTGCGGATTGCCTGGGGGTCATTTTTAAGGTTTGTACTTAACCATATTTTGCCAATGATAACTCCCAGAAAAAGAGCGATACCAATACTGGCTAAATGATATTTAGGTTGAGCCATAATGAGACTGAATCTATCCTTGAGGTCTAGTAATTTATCTTTCACTCTAACCAGAAAAGACTCTTCTTTAGCCTCAATTCGATTCATTACTTTATTATTCATTCTGGTGAGTAGGGCTGCACTAGGTTTTTTATCAGGAATTGAATCCAGTGTCGTTTTGAGAGATTCCATCTTCTCTAATTCTAACTGACATTGCTCACAACTTTTAAGATGCTCTTCAAAAACTTCCTTTTCAGCCGCATTTAATTCATCATAAAAATATAGAGTCAACATTTTGTTATATTTATTGTTGTGTTTCATTGTACACCTCCTTAGAGAGTTGATATTGATGTTCTTAATTTTCGGGTAGCCCGATATAAATACTTCTTGACTGTTCCGCTATGACACCCGAGAATTGCAGCAATATCTTTTATTTTTTTGCCTTCGTAATGCTTCATTACAAAGACTGTTTTTTGTCGGGGGGATAGATTGGCAATTGCTTTATCAACTTTCTCTTTCAATTTCTTTTTTGGCATTTTATTTTCCGGTTCACTATTATGGTCAGCTGGTAAAGTATCCCATAAATAATCATCCTGATCATCTACAATCTGCATTTTCTTACGTTTTCGAAACCTATTAAATGCCAAATTCGCCATTATCCTATAGACCCAGGTATAAAATTGACTTTTAAATTTAAAAGTATCAATATTTTCATAAACTTTAATAAATGTATCCTGATACAAATCTTCTGCATCCTGAGTGTTTTTCATGAATTTATAAGCATCACACATTAATCTCTCACCATACCTTTCAATGAGCTCCCGGTAATGTCTGCGGCTCCCATTTTGGATTTTTTTGATTAACTCTTTCTCTTCCATTAAAAAACTCCTCAGTAATTTGACAGGGATCAAACCAAAAAGTTGTCATGTATTTCGGGATTTTTTAAAAAATTACTGACAATTTTCCATATTTACTCAAGCCTTCCTGAGATTTAATCCTGATGAAATAAATTCCAGTAGGCACTTTTTGTCCGTACTGATCTTCTAAATGCCATTTAGGGAGATAGTCCTGGATATCCTGTGAGTATATTTTTTCCCCGTTGATATTGTAGATTTGAAGAATGCTGCTATTATTAAGAACTTTTTGCGGATTATGAAAATAGAACGTAACCAAATTGTTAGCAGGATTGGGAGCGCACACAATAGTATTCTCAGATGTGCCTGCTGGAGGTTCGGGGATGATTTGATTTTTTTTAAAGGTAATGAAAAAATCCGGAATTCCCCAGCCACGAAGATTATTCGGGTTTTCGGCTAAACTTGAATGTTCTTTTAGTTCAGAGAGTAATGTACGGGGTGACCAACTCTTGAAATGTTCGAGCAATAATGCACAACCGGCAGTAATCAAAGGCGTGGCATAGGAAGTGCCGCCGCCAAATGAATAATTTTGTTGAGTCGGGGTGCTTCTGGCCACCATAGTATGAACACCCATTGCACATAAGTCAGGCTTGATGCGGCCGTCAAAAGTAGGTCCGTGAGAACTAAAGCCAGCCAGTTGACCGCTACTATCCACAGCCCCTACAGTAATAGCATAGGGTGAATCACCTGGTGTTACCAGGCCGCCATCATCAAAATCATGTTTTTCATTACCAGCCGCAGTCACACATAAAATTCCTCTTTTAGAAGCCCAATTAAGTGCCTGGGTTGTCCTAACAGTTTTTCCATCGAGATCAGAATAAGCATATTTAAATTCTCCATCAAAATCACGATAACCTAAAGAAGAGGAGATAATATCGACTCCTAAGCTGTCAGCCCACTCCACGCCCGCAATATAGTTATCTTCTTCAATTCTTGTTTCTGATCTGATTACTTCTGTTTTTCCCAATATAAATTTTGCATTATAAGCGCCTCCTATCATTTTCCCTGGTCGGTAAGCTCCTATCAAACTCCATACCGATGTACCGTGACTATCCTGATGCCAGACTGAATCTTCCTGATTTTGATTGGTTACATTATTATCACCGAAAATAAAATCCCTTTCGGCTATTAAGCGATTTTCATTGATAATTTTTTGAAATGCTTCATGATTTTTATTAAAACCAGCATCAAGCAAGGCGATCCTGACACCTTTGCCAGTAAATCCCAGTTCATGGAGCTTCGGTATATTGATCTGTTTTAATTGAGTAAGCGAATAACCATATTGAGTAGTTTTGGCAAGTCTTTTGTCTTTTGTGTTCAAATCAATAGTAGGGCGTTTATAAATTGCAACTGGCGCAATCGTTTTGACAAAATTTTGCTTTAGAAGTTTTCTATATTGTTGATAGTTAGCAGATACGCTTATTGCTCTCAAACTCCGGGAGCAATGGCGCACTGAATCAACTATGGATGCGACCGACTGAACTGCATCTAGAGGTAATGCAAAGTCTGTTATATTATTTTCCCAGCCGGCTTGTTTCAGGCGTTTTTTTGCTGTGTTTGAATATCGGATAGGCTTTAGTTGATTTTGATTATGGGGTTTGATATAGACCCAAAGCAATCTATTTTTATTATTAAAATAATATTTATTTATCTCAAGCTGAGCAGATAATAGGGAATTAAAAACTAGGATAAGTAGGAAAAAACAGATTGTAAATTTTTTATAAATTTTTTTAAACATTGTTTAAGTTCTTGAAATAAATAATTTTATAGTTATAGGTTATCAACACCAAAAAGTATGGAGATATTTTATTAAGTTGTTTAAATCATTAGCAACCTATATTTATCACTAAATTGGAATAGTTACAAAAATTAGTTCTTACATAATATGTTAAAAAACAATAAATTGGCTTGCTTATAAAATAGTCCCCAAAAATTACTAGCTTGATGGTCTAAATATCTGGAATTCAAATAATTTCGACCACAAAAATATATTTGAATTACTCAGTTATCAACATGCGTTGTTGATAACTTGATTAGGTCTATATAAGGTTTATATTTATCAAGAAGCGTTAAATATAATAAAAAAATTAGCGGGTTTTAATAATTTTTTAAAATTAGTTTTGATAGACTCATAAAATGTAGTTCCATAGAAAACTCAATCGATATAAATAAATGTATTATCAAGGATATATGGCCTCTGATTGTAAAATATTGATAAAAAAAATAAATTTGCGCCTGTGCAACTTTGCCTCAGAGGGATGTACCAGGCACGAGAGTTACTTTTTACGAGCATCGCAGTTTTAAATTAAGCTTTAGGTTTTTGTTCTTACCAATTGATTCTAATTTTTCTTAATTTATTTTGTTTATTAATTGTCAAATATTTTTGAGGTTAGTTGTGCCTAAAATTAGAAAACATAATTTATACATTTTGTTGACCATATTTATAATTATAATGATAGTTTTAACGGTTTCACTCATCAATAAATTATTTGTAGAAAAACCTCAAAATGTAGCCACTCTTCCTGAACAGAAAGTGATAGAGGAACAAGGGCAAGAACAACATTTCGGAAAGTCTGCCAGAGAGTTGCGAGCTCTTTGGATGAGCAGATTTGACTATACAAGAAATTTAGATACTTATTCCCCTCATAAAATTAAAGCCTATATTAGTACTACTTTTCAAAAGATGGCTGAGGCCAATTTTAATACAGTATTTTTTCAAATTCGTGGTAGTGGAGATGCATATTATAAATCAAAATATGAGCCCTGGGGAGAGCTCCTGACTGGAAAATTAGGTAAAAATCCAGGCTGGGATCCCCTCCGTTTTGCTATCAAAGAGGCCCATCATTTTGGACTGGATCTGCATGCCTGGGTTAATGTTTTCCCTGCCTGGAGAGGGAATGTGCAACCGGATTCCACACAGCCTGTCCACCCTTTACTTGAAAACCCTTCCTGGCTGGCTTATGGCTCATCCGGAAAACCAATGCAATTAAATAGCCATTATGTGGCTTTCTCTCCTGGTAATCCTGAGGTCCAGAATTATTTATTAGAAGTACTTGAAGATATTGTAAAAAATTATGATGTGGATGGAATTCATTTTGATTATATTAGATATCCCAATGGTGCTTGTTCAAAAGACCCGGTAAGTTTAGCAAGGTTTAAATCGGACACATCCAATCCACTGGAATTAGATTGGGAAGATTGGCAAAGAGAACAGGTGACAGCCTTTGTTTCCAGGGCATACAATTTGCTAACTAAAAAAGATCCTATTCTTATTATGTCAGCGGCCGTTATTGGAAGTTACAACAAGCGTAGATGGAGTGGTTATAACAAGGTCTATCAAGATGCCAAAAGATGGCTTGAATTGGGTAAAATTGATATGATTGTGCCTATGCTCTATTTTAATAGAAATGGTAATAGTAATGGCTATCAAGCAGCGTTAGAAGAATGGACGAATAGCAGACAGGGTGAGAGAAAAATTGTGGCCGGTCTGGGAGTCTTTACAATCAATTGGCAAGATATTTTACGTCAAATTGATGATTATCGTGAAGCGGGTTTGGATGGTTGTTGTCTATTTGCTGCCAGCTCGTTAACAGATACTAACTTTCAATCTTTACAGCAAACAAAGTTCAGATTCCCTGCGAAAAAACCATATTTTTCCTGGAAAAATACCAACGCGCCACCAGAGCCCGATTCCTTAAATATGAAATTTGATACAAATCGAGTTGTATTAAGTTGGACTATTCCTGACAAAGATAGTATCTCTGTGGATAATTTTGTAATTTATAAAATTAAAGGTAATGTATGGCATCCCGACAATCCCCGTAGTATTGTGGATATAATTCCCGGTGATGCCAGACGATATATTTTGGATAAATGTAAGGAAAGTGATGACAGTTTCTATATAAGTGCTCTAAATCCGGTTGGTGCTGAGAGCCAGGCAGTTATGTTTACACCTCGTTCCAGTTCATTACCAGCAAAATAAATATGAGGGCTATGAGATGTTAAAAAAAACAAAACAGCTAGAACGCAAAGTAAACAATTTTATGGATATTGTTAATGAAACTGGCCCAACTTTACTCTTGGGGATCAAGGCCTATTTCAAAGGGGATATGGATAAATTTTATGAGCTATCTGATAAAATGGTAAAACTGGAGAATAGAGCTGATGAGATTAAAAGAAACATCGAATCTGAGTTGTATGAAAGAACATTGATCCCTGAGTCACGGAGTGATGTGCTCTCTCTACTAGAGGCCTTAGATGATATTGTCGATCGTGGCAAAGAAACCATCCAGGAGTTTGATATGGAAATACCTCAAATCTCTCCTCGTTATCACGAGGGATTTCTTAATTTAACAGAATTATCAGCTAATGCCATAGACCAGGTGGTTAAAGCAGCTCGCAATTTTTTTAACAATTCTGTAGAATCTCGCCATTATTTTGCTAAAGTTTATTATTGGGAAAAAGAAGCCGATCGGGAATCGGGAAGACTGATCAAAAAAATTTTCCGAGATGAAAGAATTGAGGATCTAAGTTGCAAATTTCACCATCGTTCTTTTGTGGAACGGCTTGATAGGGTAGCTGATATAGCCGAAGATATTGCTGACAAACTATCAATTCTATCAATTAAAAGGTCGATCTAGATGATTTTAATATATTTATCGAGCGGTCTTTTTTTGGGGTGGTCATTAGGGGCCAATGATGCTTCAAATATATTCGGCACAGCAGTTGGGACCCGGATGGTTAAGTTTCGGACAGCAGCTTTGATCGCCAGTGTTTTTGTTATATTGGGAGCTGTGTTATCCGGTTCCGGTGCTACCCGCACACTTGGGAAATTAGGTTCTGTGAATGCTTTAGGTGGTGCTTTTATGGTTGCTTTAGCGGCTGGATTTAGTGTGTTCTGGATGACCCGCTTAAAACTTCCGGTCTCGACCTCTCAGGCAATTGTGGGAGCAATTGTGGGATGGAATTTTTTTGCAGGCATGCTAACTGATTACAGCTCCTTAGCAAAGATTGTGTTTTCCTGGGTACTAAGTCCTGTTCTGGCAGCAATTTTTGCAATTTTAATATACCTGCTTGTAAAAAAGTTACTGCGATTATTCCCTATTAGTTTATTGCGTTTGGATGTTTATACTCGGGCTGCTTTAATTATAGTTGGAGCTTTTGGAGCCTATTCTTTAGGAGCTAATAATATTGCTAATGTGATGGGGGTTTTTGTACCGGCCGCACCTTTAGATACGATTACAATCTTTGGGATTAAATTTACCAGTATTCAGCAATTATTTTTTATAGGGTCGGTTGCTATAGCCAGTGGTATTTTTACTTACAGTTATAAAGTTATGCAGACTGTAGGCAATAAAGTCGTTAAATTAACCCCTTTGTCGGCTCTGGTTATAGTTCTGGCCGAATCTCTGGTTCTTTTTCTTTTTGCTTCGGAAGGATTGCATGATTGGTTAATTGCTCATAATCTACCGGCTTTGCCTCTAGTACCGGTATCCAGTTCTCAATTAGTTGTAGGTGGTGTGATTGGGATTGGAATTATTCAGGGTGGTAAAACCATAAAATATAGAATAGTTGGTAAAATTACTTCAGGGTGGGTTATAACACCTCTAATTTCTGCTATAATAGCGTTTATATCTTTGTTTTTTTTGAAAAATGTTTTTGAAATCAAAGTTTATGAGCCGGTTGCATATCAATTTTCAAAGCCAGCAATTAAAAGATTGTCTAACCAGAATATAGACAAAGATAAGTTGGCTTTAAATCAGAGATTTGAAAATGCTTTATCTCTTAAAAAGTATATTCACCAAACTAATTATTTAGCTGATTCCAGTTTAGATGAAATAGTAAAGTTTACGCGGCTGGATAGTTTTTATTTCAGCGCTCAAAAATTGAACATTTTTAATCAAGAAGCTGCGGATTGGTTTTCTACACCCGAAATTAAAACTATTAATAATTTACAGGGAGAGGAATTTGTTCATGAGTGGAGATTAAAACAAAGATTACGAAAAATACTTGATGATAGTAAGCGCAAAGGAGAGAATTATAGAAAATTAGCTAAAAAGATCGATTTCGTTGTTGAAACTTTTAGAACTGCAGAGTAAAATTGTTATAATTTGTTAAGTAATTATAGGGATTTAATAGATCAGACTCCCCAGACTTTAATTAGCAAATGAATCGAACAACTTATTTTTATCCGTTACTTGGATAAATAAAGGATAAAATTTAAATTATCTGGAATTGATTATAAAATGAGGATTTCCTATGGATTTATTTAAAAAATGTGTTGAATATGATGAACCTGAGAAAGTGAAGGAACAGGGCTGCTACCCCTATTTTATTCCCTTTTCCGGTGGGGATGATAATGTTATGGAATATAATGGTGATGAAAAAATAATGATCGGTTCTAATAGTTATCTGGGACTAACTCACCATCCGAGAGTAGTCAAAGCTGCCAAAAAAGCAACGGAAGAGTATGGTACGGGAAGAACAGGAAGTAGATTTTTAAATGGTACTCTGGATATTCATGAGGAATTCGAACAAGAACTGGCTGATTTTATTGGTAAAGAAGATGCCCTTGTATTTTCCGCCGGATATTTAGTAAATCTGGGAGTTATTTCATCTTTGTTAGGCCGCAAAGATTATCTTATTCTCGACCGTCTGGATCATGCTAGTATTGTAGATGGTAGTTTATTATCCCGGGCAAATATTTTACGCTATCAACATAATGATATGCAAGAACTAGAGGAGAAATTACAACAAGTTCCGGAGGATGCGGCTGCCATGATTGTAGTTGATGGTGTTTTCTCTATGGAAGGTAGTATTGCCAAACTTCCTGAAATCTCAAAACTGGCTAAAAAATATGGTCATCGCTTAATGGTTGATGATGCCCACGCAATAGGAGTTGTTGGCCCTCAGGGAAGGGGAACAGCAGCCCATTTTGGTATTACCGAAGAGGTTGACCTGGTGATGGGAACTTTTTCAAAATCCTTTGCTGCTATCGGGGGCTTTATAGCCGGGGACAAGGATGTTGTTGATTATATCAAGCATCAAGCCCGACCTTTTATTTTTACTGCAAGTCTGCCTCCCAGTGTTGTGGCTTCCACACGAGAAGCTCTCAAGATAATTATTGAAGATGATGATCGAAGAAAACGTCTCTGGGAAATATCTAAATATATGCGTGAAAATTTTCAAAAATTGGGCTTTAATACCTCTGTTAGTGAAACACCTGTTATCCCTGTAATTGTAGGTAGTAATGAAAAGACATTTTTGCTTTGGAAGCGACTTTTCGATGATGGAATCTATACAAATGCTGTTGTAAGTCCGGCAGTACCCAGCAATTCTGCTCGTTTACGAACGAGTTATATTGCCACTCATACCGATGAACAACTGGATTATGTTCTGGAAAAATTTGAAAAGAATGGTAAGGAACTTGGAATAATATAAATTAGATAAATTTTTTGAACATATTTGATAATAAATATATTTATATAAAAATAATCAGTGTAAATCTGATTCTGATATTTTTATTAGGTTGTGCAGCGCAAGGTCCCCCTTCAGGAGGGCCGAAGGACACTACTGGCCCTAAGCTGCTATCTACTCAACCTGAGCGAGGTACTCTTAATTTTCCTGTAGATGGAAGGGTTGTTTTTGAATTTTCGGAAAATATTGCGCCACGTTCGGCTGAAAATGCTTTGATCATACGTCCGATATTACAAAATAAGCCAAGAGTAAAAGTAAGAAGAAATAAGGCTATAGTTACATTTCCTGATAATTTAAGAGATAATACAACATATATTATAAGCTTTGGAAGGAATATAAAAGATTATCGAGAAAATGCAGTAAACAATAATGTTCAACTTGCTTTTTCTACCGGAGATAATTTATCAAAAGCTATGTTTTCCGGCATTGTCAATAATGTAAAGAAGGACAATTTTTGTAAGATTATGGCCTGGGAGAGTAAAAAATTTAATCCTGATTCTTTACCTCACATAAATCCAGGTTATATTACTACAGCGGATAGTAGCGGCAGTTTTAAATTGACTAATTTAGCAGCTGGCAGCTATTATTTATTGGCTGCTAGTTCCAAACAAAATATTAAGCAAATAAACGCACAGAACAGGATTGCGATTGCAAACCGAATGCCGCTTAAAATAGATACAGATACAACTGAAATTGGTAATATTAATTTCAATATGACCGAGTATGACCTTCTCACGCGCTTTAAGTTAAAGACAGTCAAATTCGAAGAGCCGTATATAACCTGTACTTTCTCCCACCCTGTGAGCCAGGAATTATGGGATAGTTTAAATATTTCGATAAGTTCTGCTGATACAATTTTAAAAAAATGGCGTGATGATAGTAAGGAAAGTGTAGCCCATATTTTGACAGATAGCCTACCTTCGGATACTACATCCTTGCTTACTATCCAAAACCTATATAATCAAAGAAATGAAAAAATTTTGCCTGAATATGGACAGGGTCAGTTCGTTTATAAATCCGGAGTTGACACTATTAGACCTCATCTACAAACAGCTAGGCCAGCAAATAATAGCAAAAAAGTGCCGAATAAAACCACTATTGATCTTAATTTCACGGAGCCGCTGGATAATATAGATCCTGATGCGGATATTGAATTAATATCCGGGAAGGATAGTAGTAGAGTGGAGCTTAGTTTTGCCACAATTGATGATAATACTCTTAAGATAAGTCCGGATAGTGGGCTTGAAAATCATACTGATTATATTGTAAATTGCTATAGTTATAAGTGGCGGGATCATGCTGGTAACAGGTTTCGTGATTCAACCTTTTCGATTACATTTCAAACCTGGGATCCAAGAGAGTTTGGATATATGAGCGGAGTAGTGAAATTAGGGGAGCAGCCTGGGTTTGAACATATTTTGTTACAAGCCCAAAAAATAGATAGTGATTATCAAGTCAAAACTACAGTTGATAGTGTGGGAAGTTTCAGATTTGACCAGCTTTTTCCAGGCGAATATAAGTTGGCTTTATGGCAGGATAGTAATCATAATAGGAAATATGACCCTGGCAGCCTTTATCCAATCACTCCTGCTGAATATTATAAGAGCTTTACAGATAAAGTAAAAATTAGAGCCCGCTGGGAAACCGCAGATGTGAGATTAAAATGACTATGGATTTAGATTTTAAAAAATATCAAGCCACAGGCAATGATTTCATAATAATAGAAGCCGATCAATTGTCACCGGAGAGGAACTACTCTGATATAGCCAAAAAAATTTGTCCCCGAAGAATAGGAATCGGTGCAGATGGTATAATTATTATCGAATCAAAAGGTGCTGAGCGAGATTATGCAATGCAATATTATAATGCTGATGGCTCAGGCCCGATCATGTGTGGTAATGGAGCCCGAGCCTCATTACACTATGTTCATCAATATATTAATAAAAAGGAGCAATACAATTTTCTGGCGCCGGATGGCCATCATCAAGGCCTTATAGATGGTAACATGGTAGAAATTACAATGCAAGATGCTGATACTATTGATACTATTGAAATAAATAGTGAGACAGCTTATCTATTGAACACGGGCGCTCCTCATCTGGTGATCTTTGATGAAATTACGAAAGGAAGAGATATTAAAAAGATTGCCCGGCCCTTAAGAAATAAATATGATGCGAATGTGAATTTTATTAACCAAAATAAAGATGGAGACTGGCAAATTCGAACTTATGAGCGGGGGGTTGAAGATGAGACGCTGGCATGTGGTACGGGAATAACTGCCTCTGCTCTGGTAATGGTAAGGGAAAAAGGGCAATGCTTTCCTATAGAATTAGAGGCACGAGGAGGCAAATTAAAGGTCAGAGAGAAAGCTCAAAAAATCTGGCTTTCGGGAGAGGCTCTACAAGTTTATAGTGGTAATATTTTGTTATAAATGATAGACTACAGGAGGAATAATGTATTTGGTAATTTTAGCAGGTGGAGTAGGGAAACGTTTTTGGCCGCGTAGTAGACGCAACAACCCCAAACAGTTTTTGAATATTGCCTCTGATCAATCCATGTTGAAATTAACATATAATAGATTAAAGCATATTAGTTCAGCAGAAAAAATATTTGTAGTAGCAAGAGAATCTCTACGGGAAAAGATTCAAGCTGAACTTACAGAATTACCACTGGAAAATTACATAAGCGAACCTTCTGGTAAAAGTACAGCCCCCTGTATTGGATTGGCTGCAGCCATTATTCAGGATCGCGACCCAGATGCTACAATTGGAGTTTTTCCAGCTGATCATTTGATCCAGGATGTGGAAAAATTTGACGAATGTGTGCGGTGTGGGGAAAAATTGACGGAAGAGCACGATGCTCTCGTTACCTTTGGTATTGAACCAACTAAACCTGCCACTGGATATGGATACATCCAATATAATGAGTCTGAAAAAATTAATAATGACAGCTATAAGGTCAAGACCTTTGCAGAGAAACCTGATAAAAAAACCGCTAAAAAGTTTTTAGAATATGGTAATTTTCTCTGGAACAGTGGCATGTTCATCTGGAAAGCCAACACCATTTTGCAGGCTATTGATCAACATTTACCTGATTTAGGTCATAGTTTGAAAAAAATATCTGATAAAATTGGGACTCCGGATTTTAAGCAAACTCTGCAGCAGGAATGGGGTACGATCAGAAAAGAGTCCATCGATTATGGAGTAATGGAGAAAGCCGATAATGTGTATGTAGTCCAAAGTGATTTCCGCTGGAGCGATGTGGGATCCTGGGATGCTGTTTACGAGATCGAGAAAAAAGATGAAAATAACAACGTTATCAAAGGCGATAATATAAAAACACTTGAGACTGAAGGCTGTTATATATATAGTTCCGGAAATTTAATCTCAACTATTGGCCTTGAGGATATTGTTGTAGTTCAGGAAAAAAATGCTACCGTAATCGCTCGACGCGGTGAGACGGAAAAGATCAAAAAACTTGTAAATCGTCTCAAATGTGAAGATAAAGAAGAGTATTTATAAAGTATATGGCAAGATATACAAAGAAGGAATTAAACAAGTTTCAGAGCGAACTGGAAGGTATACTTGAGAGAAAGGGATATCTGGTTCATAGTGGGAAAGGCCGTTTTCAACCTGGGCAATGTAGAGTTCATAAAGACAAAAGAATTGTGATCAATAAGTTCGCTCCTTTGAAATACCGGATTAATTTTCTGGTGGAAAAGGTGAAGGATCTTGACGAATTGTCCACATTTTACATTAAACCGGTTGTGCGAGAAAAAATAGAGGAATGGTCGATATAATCAGCATAATCTAATATGCATTCCGCAATATTTCGGTTAATAAAATTTTAGCCGCATCCGAAAAACACCACCGATAAATAATATAGCAGATGTTAATTCATATTTTTTAAGTAATAAAAGATTGCGTGTTGGTGTTTGTTAATTTAAATTTGCGGAAGTAAAAATGGGAGAAGAATGAATAGTAAAATTGAAAATCTGATTTTACGGGCACTAAAGAAAGTGGAATTCGATAAAAAAGTTGATAACATTGGGGATATGATCAAAATTGAACGCCCCAATGATAGTTCCCATGGCCATTTTGCTACTAATATAGCCATGCAACTTCCCAAATATTTGAAAATGTCACCTCAAAAGATTGCCCAGCACATTGTTGAAAATATGCCTCCGGCCGACGACCTATTCGATAAAGTTGAAGTCAAGGGGCCGGGTTTCATAAACTTTTTTCTGACAGATAGAGCTCTGCAATCGATTATTAAAGAGATTAAAGTCGAAAAAGAGAGATTTGGTAGGAATAATAAGGGTGATAATAAGAAGACAATCGTGGAATTTGTAAGTGCCAATCCAACCGGACCTCTTACTGTGGGACATGGAAGACAGGCAGTGCTTGGAGATTGTATTGCTAGAATCCTGGAATGGAATGGTTATGATGTAAACCGCGAGTACTATTACAATGATGCGGGAAGACAGATGCGAATTCTGGGATATTCTACTTATGTTCGTTATAGACAGCTCCTCGGCTATGAAGAAGAGATACCAGAGGATTATTATCAGGGAGAATATATAAAAGATGTAGCCCAAAAAATCGTAGAGGAATTTGGCGATCAATATAAAGATGATAAAGACG
>JAIPHI010000043.1 GCA_021735285.1 Fidelibacterota bacterium
TGGTATCAATGATAATTTTCAGGATGCTGATGGGGATGGAGTTAATGATCTCTCTGCTAAATATATCGATAATAATAGCGATGGTAAGAACGATAATGTTATTGATCAAAATGGTGATTGGATAAATGATATTACCGGACTTATTTATAACAAAAGGACGGCTCGAGGCTCCAGGTATGGATTTGTACTGGAGGAATTGGGCCAAAAGGTGAAAAAATATGCGGATACTGATGGCGACGGACATTTTGATGAACATCCTGGGAGAGGATCAGGACAAGGTCGGGGCCGAGGAAAAGGATTTGATAAATTCATTGATGAAGACGGCGATGGTATTGCGGATGGCAAAGGCTTCCGCAAACATGAAGGCTTTCCCTGGGAAGATGTTGAGCCAGGAAATAGGGGACAGGGAAAAGCTAAAGGTCGAGGCCGGGATCAGGGCAAACATAAAGGTAACAAATAATGAGAAGTAAATATATTTTTTTGATAATAGTTATTTATATTTCTTCTTTATCAGGCCAATGGAATGTTAATCTAAGTAATTCATCTTCTGCGACCAGTAATTTGATCAATAATTATAAAAATGTAGAAGATGTCTATTTTTATCCCCAATTTCGATTTTCTAGAATGAGTGAATATTTTACAATATATTATAGTGGAAGCGTAGTTCGAATGGTTGACAATTCTATATATAACAGAGATTTCCATAAAATGGGTGTAAATTATTATCAACAACTCAATCAGGATTTGTATCTTTCTGCAGGCAGCAACTTTTTTTTGAGACGTAATCAGGATGAATTCTCATATTATGATTATAATCAATTCAAGGCTTTTACAACGT
This sequence comes from Fidelibacterota bacterium, assembly GCA_021735285.1. Lineage (GTDB taxonomy): Bacteria > Fidelibacterota > UBA2242 > UBA2242 > JAFGTP01 > JAIPHI01. The sequence continues at coordinate 839 of JAIPHI010000043.1, forward strand.
TGAAATATTATCTTAAATACAATGTATATACCAAATTGGGAGTCAGCTGGCAGTATAAAGGTTTTTTAGAAGAAGATGCCTGGAATCATCATGAACTCAGTTATTGGACTCAGGCCAATATTTCATTACCCACAAGAACCACCATTCGATTGCATCTGAATTATAGAAGCAGAGACTTTTTACCCTATGAATATGTATTAGAAGATACAAAATATAGTGAGGAAATATCTTCTCTTTGGTTAATAATAGGTAGTTTGCGACTTGCTCAATCGATTAATAGAAAAATTGGTTTATTTTCGGAGTTTAGCTATCATTATAATCCTTCTGAAGGCAATCCCTATGAAGTGGAAATTGATAGTTTCAGTCCGATTGATGATTATTTTGGATACAAAGGCTGGAATCTTGAGAATAATATCACATACCGTTTTAGCCAGCATCTTGACATGGAGCTTAATTACGAATTTTATCAACGAAAGTATCTAAATAGGGCTGTTTATGCTTATAATTTTGAAACGGAAGAGTGGCTTGTAAATGATGAAGGATATTATATAATAAACGAATCCAATCGCTCAGATAAAGGCTCGCGAGTGACATTGACTGGAAATTATCAACTGGAAAGAATTTTTGGTAAAGCAGCCACTTTAAATTTTGAGCCCTATTTATATTTTCGTAATAATCAATCCAATGATCCCTATTTCGAATATAAGGATTATGGAGCAGGCTTACATATTAATTATAATTTTCAATGGTAAGGTAGAGTACATAATAACCATGAATTTTTTTAAAAATATTAGATTGAATATAAAGTCTGCAATATTCCTATTGTTGTTTCTGGTGTTAGTCTTTCTTATATCGGGATATTTTGAATACCGCTCCAGACAAAGAGAAGTTCTTGATTTGATGAATACAATGACCGGAAATATCATATCCACAGTAAAAAAATCTGCTGTCAATTCAATCTTGAGCTATGATTATATCGATTCCAGGAATAGTGAGTATATGAAATCTCTACTTGTTTATCTGGATAATCTGGAATCAAATGGTCAAATCAAAAGGTATTTGGTTGATAATTTAATCGAGTATTCTAATCTTGAGCAAGTTTCTATCTTTGATGGGGATGCGAGACAAATCTATGCCAGTAATAAAGAAAACTGGATATCGGATGAACAACTAGCCAGTTTCATGCAGAGTGGAGATAGCCTGCGTTCTATTATTAATGATGGAGATTTAAGTATGCTATTGAAAAGATCCGAAGGAGGCGCTATCATAGGTCTTTTTGATAGAGAAAGTTTACGGAGATTTCAAAATAATCTGGGAATAGGAAAATTTATAAATGATGTCAGTGCTGATTCATCAGTAATTTATATTGCTATCCAGGATTTAGAAGGTATAATAGCTGGTTCGAAACGATTGGACTCATTGACGGCGATAGATTATGATCCCTTCCTCAAAAGGGCTTATCTGGAAAAGCAATTTGATTACAGAGTGAAAAATTATAAAAATCAAAAAATATATGAATCTGTAATGCCTTTTGATATTCTGCAAACTTATTATGGGATAATTCGAATCGGTTTGAGCTATGAACCTCTTCAAAATGTTAAAAATGCAGCCATGAGAAATGTTTTTATCAGACTAATAATTCTCACAGTTGTGGGCTTTATTGTGATTAGTTACGCTATGTCTCGCAATACTATTGAAAGTTTACAACAGGAAAAAGAGCGAATTACCCGGGAAGTATATGAGTTGCAGAAAAGTTTAAGAGAAAAGGAAAAACAGAATGCAATTCATCAACTGGCAGCCGGAATTGCCCACGAGATCGGTAATCCCCTCAATGCACTTTCATTAAATGTGCAGCGTTTACATAGAAATTTGTCCTCAGATCATGAAGATGATAGAAAATTGTTGACCCTCATCAAAAATGAGGTCAAAAGAATTGATAGAATCATAAAGCAATTTTTAAACTTCTCAAAGCCTATCCCATTAGAGATGGAGCAAGTGGAGCTTAATAAATTAATAAATGAGGTTTCTGAGGTTTATGATGCAATCTTAAAGGAAAAAGAAATAAGTTTATTCTGGAATCCAAATAGTCAAATGAAGGTTGAAGCTGATAGAGAAAAACTTTATCAGGCTTTGATAAATATTTTACAAAATGCTATAGAGGCCCTGCCCAATGGAGGAGAAATTACCATAGACCTTAGGGAGAAACAGGAAAACATTGAGATAGAAATATCCGATAATGGACCTGGCATAGCTGCGGAAGATCAATCTAAGATATTTAATCTATTTTATACAACCAAGGATGATGGGACGGGAATTGGATTGTCTCAGGTTTACAAAATCATCCAGAATCATGGTGGTGATATTAACTTTCACAGTGAATTAGGTGCGGGCACCACTTTTGTAATACAATTGCCAAAAAAGTAGGAGTATGAATGTTATCAGTTTTTGTAATCGATGATGATAAATCACAAAGAGAAGCTTTAGAAGCATTTTTAAAAGATATAGGATGTGAAGCCCGGACTTTCCAAAATGGACAGGAGTGCATTCAAGCAATCCAAAATACAAATGTTGATGTTGTTATAACTGACTATCGAATGCCAGGACTATCAGGAATCGAGACACTACAGAAAATAAAAAATATTAACCCCATGATCCAGGTGATAGTTGTGACAGCCTATGGCACAATTGAAAAAGCTGTGAAAGCCATGAAATTAGGTGCCTGGGATTATATTTCAAAACCGATTGAGATGGACGAATTAGAAATCAAGTTAGAAAGAATCCGGGAACATTTGACGCTGGTCAAAGAAAATGAAATGCTCAAGGAGAAAATGGAGCTGCTGGAACCTGATACTGAGATTATATATAGAAGCAGAGAGATGGAAGAGATCATCAATCTTTTAGGCAGGATAAGTAATAGAAAGTCATCAGTATTGATTCAGGGAGAGACAGGTACAGGAAAAGAATTGATTGCCAGAACCATTCATGACTTATCTGATAGGAAAGATGAGTCTTTTGTGGCTGTGAATTGTGCTGCAATTCCTGAAAATTTGTTTGAAAGCGAATTGTTCGGCTATGAAAAAGGAGCCTTTACAGGAGCTGATAGTCAACGGAAAGGTAGATTTGAAATTGCTAATAATGGTACTCTGTTTTTAGATGAAGTCGGTGAAATTCCCTTGAATATCCAGGTTAAATTACTGCGTGTCTTGCAGGAAAAAGAATTTCAAAGATTAGGGTCTTCGGAAACTCATTCTACTGATGTACGGATTATTGCAGCTACAAATCAGGATTTGAAAAAACTGGTAGATAAAGGGGATTTCCGGGCAGATCTTTATTATCGTTTGAATGTTATACCAATTGATGTTCCACCTTTGCAAGAAAGGAAAGAGGACATTCCCGTTTTAGTTGATCATTTTATAGAAAAACATACTGAAGGTGATGGAGTGAAAGGGATTAGTTCTGAAGCTCTCGATTTATTATTAAAATATGAATTCCCCGGTAATATTCGTGAACTGGAAAATATTATAGAAAGGACAGTAAGTCTAGCACGAGGAGACAAAATAACGTCTGATCTTTTATTTCTCGATTCTGAAAAGGATACCAAGAGCCGGGATTTAAATACAAAAGTGGCTAATTATGAAAAAAGTTTAATTAAAAAAGCACTATCTGACAATGATAATAATCAAACCAGAGCCGCCAGAGATTTAGGAGTTTCCGTCACAACTCTGAATTATAAAGTTAAAAAATATTTTGGAGAGGAATCATGATTTGTAATTCTATTTTAATTTGGGTGCGCAATAATTTACGCATTGGTTTTATATGGATACTTGAAAACTGCTGATAATATTGGGATTATCATTTTTAAGAAGAATGGCATAATTGTTGTGCAGCTTATAAAATGGAAGGATATACTTGATTTTGATATAAATCACAGTTAGAGTCAAGTTTAGTTTTTACTTTGTATTGGGGTTTTGGGGAGAAATCAAAAATGTTTGTTTAAAAAGAAGATAATGGGTTTTTAAAAATTAATTTTAATTATAAGTAGAAAAGGATCAGTTTAAATTTTCATGAATCCATTAAGGAATGAATCTGTTAATCGATAATATTTAAATATAAGAGGTTTGCAATGAAAAAACTCGCTATATTAATTTTAATGATATCAATTTTTGTAACGGCCGGTTATGGTCAAAATGGACAAGTTAATGAAATCATTGTCACGCCCCAGAATGCTAAAATAAATGTGGGGGATACCATCCAATATGAAGCGGTTTATTTTGATTCCATCGGAATCCAGGTGGATACTACTTTTAACTGGTTGGTTATACCAGACAGTATCGGAATTTTTGAAAACAGCTCATTTATTGCTCAGAAAGAAGGCGAAGCTGAAGTTAGAGCTCAATTAGATTCGATTACGGGGACTGCTGAGATCGAAGTAGAAGAACCTGAGGAAGCGGAAAGTGAAGAGTATATTGAAATTCGACCCGAGAGGGAAAAAATAGTAGTTGGTGATACGATCGAGTATTATGTCCAATATACAAATTCTGAAGGAGCTAAAATAGATACTAATGCTGCCTTTTCGTTTTTTCCGGATTCATTAGCAGAGTTTAAAGCAGGCCATTTATTAGTTGCCAAAGTTGCTGGAGAAGGAATCGTAGTGGCAAATATGGGAGAGCTGACTGATAGCTTAGAGATTGAAATCGAAGCTTATGAAGATGATGAGGCAGGAGACAATGATGAGGATGAATTTGAGAATCCTGCCATAGAAATTCATCCTCAGAAAGATGAAATGACTGTTGGTGATAGTTTAGAATATTATGTACAATACACAGATTCTAACGGAGTACAAACCGATACTAGCGCTGTTTTTACCTTTACTCCTGATTCCATTGCTGAGTTCACTGAAAACATATTGATAGCTAAAGCAGCTGGCGAGGGTTTTATCATAGCAAATATGGGTGATCTAAGTGATACATTAGAGATGGAAATAGAAGCCAAAGAAAATGATGATGAAGAAGAAAATGAAGAGGAAAATCATCAACATTTACCCCGCCTTAGAATTTCTCCTCGTACGGAAGTGATAACTTTAGGGGATACCATTCAATATAATATTGTCTATGTAGATACAAACGCTGTTCAAACCGACACAACAGCAAATTTGACGGTATTCCCTGATTCTCTAGGAAGTTTTGTGGAAGAAAATCATTTTATTGCAGAAAATGTAGGAAAAGGCTTCCTTGTTGCCCAATTAAATAATCTAACTGATTCCCTTGAGATAGAGATAGAGAAAAGAGAAGAAGAGCAAGATGATGAAAATGAGAATGGAGAAGAACATGAATATAATTTACAGCATAGATTGGCAGTTACACCCAAAGATACAATCGTAAATGTTGGGGCAGAAATAAACTACAGTATTAAGTTTGATAATGACGAAGGTTTAAACGATACTACAGCAGTAGAATGGGAAATGGAAGGTATGGATATTGGAACTTTTGCTAATGGTGCTTTGACTACTACTGCTCCGGGATTCGCTTTAATTAAAGCCAAGCTTGGAGACTATATTGGCTCAGCTTTTGTGATTGTTGAAGATGCTGCAAGTGATAGCGATGTCAATACAATCGAGATTACCAGAGACCATCCTGCCCCTCATAAAGATTATAAAACAATTAAAAATATTGAGGAAGGTGAAAGTTGGCGCATTGGTGGTTTTCCTCATCCCTTAAATGTCTATAATGGTGGAATGATATATTTTCCCCACGGCAGTCTGACTGAAGATATTAGAATTCATATCAGTATTCCGGATTTTGCGCAAGGCAATGATAGTACTGAATTTAATCAGCATAAAATGCTTTCCAGTATAAATTTTAAAGTATTTGTAGAAGATAGTCTAACAGAACCGTATCACTTCAATTCTCCATTAATAGTTGGCCTGGTTTATAAAAGAGGCTTATTAAAAAATCTCAACATCGATCCTGAAACTCTGGGACTCTATTTTGTAGAAGAAACCGAGGAAGGGCTAGAATTTGAGCCTGAAGGTATCCATAATACCACACTATCCTATTACCGCAATCTGATTTTCTCTAATGTTGAACATTTCAGTACTATTGCAATCAGAGGCAGTGAGGAAGGTTCAAATATACCTGATGGTAATGGTGATGACGATCAATTTGCGGAGATTCAAATTTATCCCCGAACTAAGAAGATCACTTTAGGAGATACCATTCAGTATAATATTAACTATATTGATTCAAACGAAGTAAAAACGGATACTGTGGCTAATCTAAAAGTAAAACCCGACTCTTTAGGTACGACTGTTGACAATCATCTTTTTATTGCTGAGAGTGAAGGTGAGGGGCATATAATTGCCCAATTAGATACATTGACAGATACTCTGGAAATTGAAATAGAGAGAGGTGAAGAACAAGAAAAGGATAATGAAAATGAAGAAAACTATAATTTGCAAAATAGACTTATACTTTCGCCACAGGATACAATAGTTAATGTAGGTTCTGTTATAGATTTTCAGATCAAATATCAATCTGAAAACAGTCTGGTAGATACGACTGCGGAAGAATGGGAAATGGAAGGTATGAATATTGGCGAATTGACCAATGGAAAATTGACGACGGATACAACCGGATTTGCCTTAATTAGAGCAAAATTGAGTGAGAATGTAGGAACAGCAATTGTCATAGTTGAAGATGCTGAAGGAGATAGCGTTAACAATACTATTCAGATAACTAGACCGCATATGAATCCTATGCAGGATTTTAGAGTTGTTAAAGAACTCCAGGAAGGAGAAATCTGGCGAATCGGTGGTTTCCCTCATCCTTTGAATGTTTATAATGGTGGAGCAATTTACTTTCCAAAGGGAAGTCTGGATGAGGATATCAGGATCCATATAAGTTTACCTGATTTTGTTAATATTAGTCCGGATACTGTTGAATTTGGACCGCATAATATTTTGACTGGAATAAATTTCGAGGTTTATGTAAATGATACTTTATCAGAACCTTACCATTTCAATACACCTTTGATAGTCGGCATGGTATATAAACGGGGACTACTTAGAAATCTCAATATCGATCCGGAGACATTGGGATTATATTTTGCAAATACAGAGGATGATAGTGTGGAATTTGATTCAACTGGAATCAAGAATACCATCCATTCCTATTACCGCAATCTGATTTTCTCTAATGTTGAACACTTTAGTACACTTGTTGTGCGGGGTAGTGAAAGCATAACCGAACTCCAAAATGCAGCCGATGAAAAGACGCTCCCTAACTCAATCCAATTACACCAAAATTATCCTAATCCCTTCAATCCGGTGACCAATATAAAATATGATATTCCTTCTGAGATGAAAGTTCGTCTGGATGTATATAATATACTTGGTCAAAAGGTTAGAACTTTTGTAAATAAAGAACAGAAAGCAGGTAGCTATAGAGTACAATGGAAGGCAGGAAATTTACCGAGTGGAATTTATATGATTAGATTGAATGCAGGTCAGCATATTACGGTTAAACGGGCGCTGCTAATCAAATAAATGATGTGAATGCTAGATATCAAAATAGCCCGGTTTTTATACCGGGCTATTTTGATTTTAACCTTGCAAAAGTTCGAAACCTTTGCGAGATTGATTTCAAAATTTTACTTCTCACCTACAACCTGAATATATACTTTCCTGCTGCGGGGATTGTTATCATGATCAATTACTATGATCTGTTGCCAGGTGCCAAGGATAACACTACCATTAGAAATTGGGAATGATTCACTGGAACCCAAAAAACTGGCACGCAGATGAGAGAAACCATTATCATCACCCCAGGTTTTACCATGCCGGGTACCCATCTTTTCGGGCCAGAGTTTTTCTAATTGCTCCTGCATATCTTTAACCAAATTAGGTTCATATTCAATAGTGGTTATACTGGCAGTAGAACCGATTGCTGTAACTGCAACAAGCCCATTAGTAACTCCGGAATTCGAGACAACCTGTTTCACCTGGTCAGTTATATTTTTAATATCTGAAAATCCATTTGTTCTTATTTCAATTTGTTTACCGTGTACCATACATTAATCCTGTTTTTTTTCTTGTTTGGTAAAATCCTTTGTACCAGATTCGGTTTTTTCCTTTTTACTTTTTGAAATCAGATAAATACCAATTCCGATAAAGATAGCAGGCAAGAAATACTTCCATATCATTCGAATTGTATTCTCTATTAAATCATTAAAATACCATTGTTTATCCAGTATGAAAAGCACACCGATTACAATTAAAATGATGCCGCCGATTAATTTTCCCCCTCGATCATCACGAGGTTTGGTCTCAGTTTTTTTTTCTTCTTGATCCGGATAAGGAGAATCATTCTCTTCAGGTACAATTATCCAGGCTACCAGGTAGGCCAAAAAGCCGACACCACCAGCGAAAAATAAAACCAGCCAAACTATTCTAATTATAACAGGATCGATATCCAGATATTCTCCGAGCCCTCCACATACGCCACCAATTATTCGATTATCTTTACTTCTTAAAAATCTTTTTGCCATTTCTTCCTCCTAATGTTATCTATAAAAATATCTCCACAACAATTAGATTTAATTTGGAGCATATTGTTGTCATTTATTTTAATCAGACTGCATATTATCGCTTTTCTTTCGAACGAATTTTACAAAGTTAATTAAGGCATCATCGCTCATTGGCAGTTCTCTTTTATTATCGATTACTTTACTGATTGGTTTTACTTTATGAAGTGGTTCACTATGCTGTTTCCTGAGTGTATCTAAATTTTTGCGGATATAATAAGTTAATATAGGTTTGTAGAATTCAGGATGAAATTGGACTGTTCTGATGAAATCTTTATATCCAGTAGCCTGATATATAGATTTACTATTCCAGGCTAATTGAATAAATTCAATCCCCGGATCAATAACTATATCATCGTGACAGCTATAAACTTTAATTTTACCTGTATTGGAATTGATAAACCAGGAGTCTGCCATACCTTCCAGAGTTAGTTGAATATCAATTACCCCTATTTCCATGCCCATTGGAGAGCGAACAATTTTACCTCCGAAAAGTTTATTTATTAATTGATGTCCGAAGCAGATTCCAAATGTTGGAATTTCTTTATCAACTATTTTATCCAGAATGTGCTCAGCCCTGGATAAATATGGATATTCTTTTGTTAATGAATTATGAGCGCCTGTAAAAATAATTCCTGAATAATTTTCTATGTAATCCGGTGCTACATTTTCGATTTTAGCTGTATCCCAATTGTTCCAGGTATCATAGCATCTCTGTTTTATCCAGTTGTCAAAGTCACCTAAATTTTTGCGGAGATCAGCATAGGTCGAGCCTGTAAGGATTATCAATATCTTTTCTTGATTGGTTTTTTTATCTATTGACAACTATAAAGCCTTTTATAAAGATGATTTTAATGACTAGAATGTGAGTACTTTTGCTCCTCGAGAATCACCAGCTCTTAGGTCTATAAGCGCTTTATTAGCATCTTCAAGATCATATTTTGTAATTTCAGGCTTCTTCTTCATGTCGGCTGCAATTTGAAGAAAATTTTCCGGATCACTGCGGGAGACATTCGCCACGCTTTTGATCTCTTTTTCCATCCATAGATCGCGACTATAGTTGAGATTGAGGAGATAATCTTTATCTAGGTCTTCTTTGCGAATAGCATTAATAACCAGACGAGCACCGGAAGTTAAATTTTTCATAGCTTCAACAACAGGTTTCCAAACCGGTGTTGTATCAATTATACTATCCAGTTTTTCTGGAGACAGTTCTTCTGTATCTCCAGCCCATTTTGCCCCCAGTTCTTGAGCAAATTTTCGTTGCTGTTTACTTCGGGCAAATACGTATATCTCAGTATCAGGAAAAAGATATTTAGATAGATGTAAGACAAGATGGCCTGAAGCACCAAAGCCTGTGAGGCCTAAACGCATTCCATTTTTTATTTCTGTTAACATAAGTGACCTATATCCAATTGCTCCTGCACATAGAAAAGGAGCGGCCTCAGAATGAGAAAAATAATCCGGAATCGAATGAGCATAGTCTTGATGTATTTTCATATATTCCGCATAACCGCCATTTTCATCACGGCCAGTAGCTTTGAAATCAGGACAAAGATTTTCATTCCCAGCCAGACAGTGCTTGCATTCACCACATGATGAGTAAATCCAGGCAACGCCAACTCGATCTCCCTTCCTGTACTTTGTTACATTCTCATCCAAATCCTCAACTATGCCTACAACTTCATGCCCTGGAATAACCGGATATGCGGGGGGTGGAGTTCGGCCTTCAATCTCATCAATTTCAGTATGACAGACTCCGCAGGCCTTGACTTTGATTAAAAGTTCCTGATCAGATATAGATGGCATTGGGACATCCTTAAATTTTAATGGCGACTTCGTTTGTTTTAGATCATATACGCCATCAAGAATCATTGCTCGCATAATTACCTCTTTTAATAGTATTCTAATATAAATAAAATTATTAGCAAAATTCAATATGTATATTAAAAATATAATATATTTTTTTAATGAAACTATTTTAATTGAATAGCATATACACTACTGATTTAAATAGGAGTTAAGAGAGTAAGAAAAACAATTTAATTTGTTTGAAATTTTACTAAAACATAATTTAAAAATTGTTTGCAAAAGATTAACAAATATTTTTAATTCCGTAAAATAAATTGTATATTTTACTTGTGCTATTTATAAAGGAGAAAAGCAATGAACACAATAAAAAAATCACTATTTTTACTTATATTTTTGCTTTTATCATCGGGCTCTGCTTTTTCACAGGACATGTTTCCCATAGATAATCCCCGTAACAGAATTGCCGGACTTGCCCTATTTCAAACTAGCAGTGGTGCAGGAGTAGGTGGTTTTTACGAAAAGCATATTTCATCTTCTGATAAAATCGGAGCTATTGCCAGATTAATTGTTCAAAGAGGTGAGAATGATTATCCGGTAACCTATTATGATCCCTATTATGGTGGGCGCTATACTATGGAGAGATCCGATAAAAGAAGGATCAGTATGCTAGAGACCTATTTTAGTTATAAAAAGCTATTTTTTACGGATATGATTGCGAATAATTTTCGGCCATATGTGCAATTGAATGCCGGTCCGGTCATAGCTTTTGATCCACCTAATGTACCTGAATTCAAAACCAGGATGAAAAACATATCAACTGCCTTTACAGTTGGTGCTAATATTAATATTGGTGTTGATTTTTTATGGGATAGTAGCACTTCCTTTTCAATCTCATTTGGTTATGATTATTTAAAATTTAGAGACAAATTAGACCCGCCGCCTAAGTACGAGGATTATGAGCCTCCCTACGAGGCTAAATCTAATTATAGTGGAATGATCGGCGTTATTAGACTTGGCAAAAAGTTATAAAATATAGTATATCTATGCACGAATATAATTTTTTCGTTCCACCCGAAAATCAATCCGAACAATATGTTTATATTGAGGGTGGTGAATATAAACATTGTTGTAACGTCCTGAGAAAATCGGAAGGTGCCAAGGTTTCTGTATTTGATGGTAAAGGTAATAGAAAAGATGTTAAATTATTGGAAGAAAAAGATAATAGTATTAAAGCCAGGATAATTAAAGATTATCCTCAAGATGAGAAGGTTTATCCAAATATATCTTTGGGGGTAGGGATAGTCAGAAACAAAGCCATGAAAATGATAATAGCTCAGGCTACCAGTCTGGGGATTGATGAATTTTATCCAGTTAAGATGAAAAACTGTATAAAATATAATTTTCGAAGAAACAAATTTGTCAGAAAATCAATTCAAGCAGCCAAACAATCCGGAAATAGTCATTTACCTAAAATAGGAAATACTTTAAACCTTGAGGAATGGTTAAATATGAATCAAAATAAAGACTTGAAATTATTAGCCTGGCAAGATGGGGATAAATCTTTTTCACAAATCTGCCAACAAAATCCCAATGCCAAGGATATAGTAGTTATGATCGGGCCTGAAGGAGGATTACACAATGATGAGCTGGAAGCTGCAAAGGCCACGGGCTTTATTCCGGTTAATTTATTTCCATATCGTTTGCGAACTGAACTGGCAACTACCAATATGCTTTCCGGGATTTATCATTTATATAATTAAATATAAAAAGGAGTTATAATATGAGTGATGATTGTTTATTTTGTAAGATCACAGCCGGTAAAATGGATACAGAATTCGTATATGAAGATAGTGATCTTGTTGCTTTTAAAGATATAAATCCGATGGCTCCTGTTCATATTCTAATTGTACCAAAAAAACATATACCAACGATAAATGATTTAAAAAAGACGGATACGGTTCTGGTTGGAGAAATGATTCAAATAGCCAAAAGAATTGCCAAAGAACAGAATATAGCGGATGAAGGTTATCGGCTCGTATTCAATTGTGGAAAAATGGGTGGTCAGGAAGTCGATCATCTTCATCTTCATCTATTAGGTGGAAGACAAATGAAGTGGCCGGCTGGTTAATATTTATAAGTCCCCTTAAAAAAGAAAGACATGTGATAAATCTTATATTGAGTGAAATCACAACATGGACACAAAAAAGGAAAGGTTACTATATTTTAAGGACAATTATTTTTTGTATATATAATAAAAACTGGAAAATGTAGTGATATGTATATTTGTTCTTATTTGTAGTTAATATTAAAATTAACATCTGTTATAATTGTATTTTAATAATAACGGAACTAATCTAGATGTATATTTCAAAATTAACTCTGACTGGTTTTAAGTCTTTTCTGCGGAAAACAAAGATTGTTTTTGATAAAGGAGTTACCTGTATAGTAGGTCCGAATGGATGTGGTAAAACTAATATTGTGGATGCAATCCGGTGGGTGATAGGAGAACAAAAAACCAGTATTCTAAGGGCGAATAGAAATGTAGATGTGATTTTTAATGGATCTGAGAAGAGGAGGCCGGCTAATTTTGCAGAGGTCTCGCTTACTATTCATAATGTTAGCGGGAAAATGCCAATAGATTATACGGATGTGGTAATAACCAGGCGAGTATTCAGAAATAGTGATAGCGAATATTTAATTAATAAAACACCCTGTCGGTTAAAGGATATTACTGATCTTTTCATTGATACTGGCATGGGGGCCAATGCCTATTCGGTGATTGAATTAAGCATGGTAGAAGATATTTTGAGTGAAACTCCTCAGGAGAGACGCGAGCTATTCGAAGAAGCTGCGGGTATCAATAAATATCATCGCCAGCGTAAATCTGCATTGAGAAAACTGGATTCAACAAAGGAAGACCTGGTTCGAGTCGAAGATATAATTGGGGAAGTGAAATCCAAAGTCAATAGTCTCAAGCGGCAATTGAGACGTTATAAAAGATATCAGAAAACCTCAGAAAAATTAGTAGAAGCGGAAGTTGTGCTGGCTTCCCGGGAAGTATTTGATCTACAGCAGGAAGCTCAACCTCTTAAAAAAGAACTCAATAATAAAGAGGAGAAGATAGATAGTATAAATAATGAAATTGAGCAGCTTGAACAATCATTAAAAAGCAGAAGAGAAAAATTTCAGAAGATAGAACAAAAATTAGATAATGAAAAAAATAAACTGGAAGAAATAAAAAATAAAAAGAATCAATTTGAGTCTGATACAAGGGTATTAAAAGAGAAGCGGAATAATATTAATAGTGATATAACAAGATTGGAAAATGAAATAGCCGAACTCAAAAATAACATAACATCGGCAAAAACAAGGGAGGCGGAGTCAAAGCAAGAGGCTGATAAATTTGAAGTACAGCTTGAACGTAAGAATCAGGAGTATAAAAAAGTCTCCAAAGAATTGGATGCAATCGATAAAGAACATACCAAAGTGCAAAAGGAAGTTAATAAATTACAAGATCAGCGCTATGAAATAGTCACAGAGATAAGTGAAATAACGGCTAATCAAAATAATCTTAAATCAAATATTGAAGAGAGAGAACAAGAATTAAAGGAAATTCAAGCTAAACTGACCGAAGGGAATAGTAAACTGAAGGATCTCAAAGAGAAATTATTAAAAATTGATACTGATATTCAAGATAGGCAGCATAATATTAGTGAGCTAGAACAAGAACTGACCGGGGAAAAAGAGAAAAAACAAAGAATAATAGATAAAGAGTCAAAATTATTAGAAGACAAAAGAGAATTAGATTCTAAACTTGATAGATTAAATAATAAAATAGATTTTTATACGCAGCTCATTGAAAATCGGGAAGGCTTTAAGCCGGCTGTAAAATTCATATTAGATAATACAGATCAATTTCGGTCTGTAAAAGGAGCTCTTTCGGATTTAATTTATGCTGATAAAGAATATTATAAAGCGATCGAAACCTATATTTCCGAACTTTCTGAATTGATTGTTACAAAGGATAGGGAGAGTGGTTTGAAAATTATAAATAGATTAAAAGAATTGGGAAAAGGCCAGCTGACCATTGTTCCCATGGATATAAACATTGATCATAAGCCTAAGAAAAATGTATCTACATCAAGGGCTGAACCTTTGGCTCCTCATATCCAGTGTGGTGCTGAGATTGAAAAAATTAAAAATACAATATTTTCCGATGTGTATATATGTGAAGATGAATATTTTGATGAACTGGTAAAAACTGGTGAATTTGACAATCAAGTTTTGGTTACAAAAAAAGGGAGAATCAGCAATAATGGATTTTTAACCGGGAGTGATGATCAATCTGAAACTTTATTAGTAGGGAGGCAGGATAAGCTCACAGAGTTTGAACAGAAATATGATCGTCATAAATTTGAACAGGAAGATGTGGTAGCTGAACTGGACTCTATTGCTGAACGTAAAAAGCAACTCAAAGAGAAAATTAAGGGTATTGAAGATAAGATTAGCCACAACGAGAATAATATCTCAGAACTGAAAAAGGCAAAAGACCGGCTGGATAAAAAAATGTATAGGCTTGAAACTGATCTGGAAAATTGGAATGATCAAAAAGTTAACCTTAAAGTTGCTCTTGAAAATTTTAGGAATAAGCTTGAATCGGATACCCCGGGTCTTGAGAATCTTCAGAAAAAAAAGGATGAGCTGGACCAGAAAATTGATAAAATAAAAACAGAACTACAAAAGAAGGAAAATAGCCTTAATCAAAAAAATCAGGCTATGCAAAATGCCCGAGTAGAACGTGTAGATTTAAAAAATAAGTTAAGAAATGTGGTGGAAAACAAGAAGGCAGCTCAAAAATCGATTCATAAATTTAAGCATAAAATAAAAAATAATGAAAAAGAGATTAATAATAAGAACGATAGAAAACAGGATTTGGCTCAAAAGATTCAAAGTAATACTCTACAATTGGAGCAGATCAATAAGAAAGTAGATAAATATACTACTCGAGTTGAAAGAATAAATGAA
>JAIPHI010000044.1 GCA_021735285.1 Fidelibacterota bacterium
AAGGTTAGCATCACACCTTTGGGACTGCCTGTGGTTCCGGAAGTATAGATTAAAGTTGCTACGTCATCTTTGTCTTTCCTGGGAAAATCAGGGTTTGCCTTTTGGGGGAGTTCAAGTTCTTCAAAGACGAATATTTCAGGTTCATAGGATAATTTTTGCAGAGCCTCTTCAAGTTTTTCCAATCTTGCTTTTGAACAAAAAATATTGGCAGGCCGGCAATCTTCTAATATATACTTAACCTCTGCCGGCTCCGACATAAAATCAATAGGTACAGCGATAAAGGATTTTTTCCAGGACGCATAGAATGCATAAGCCCATTCGGGTCTATTTTCAGAAAAAATAGCTACCTTTGAACCTTTTTGATCTTGTAGGAGGCGTGCATACCTATCGACTTGCTCAAGGAATTCTTCATATGATATTTTTTGATCTTTCCAGATAAATGCTGTTTTATTATGATTTTTTAGAAACATTGTAGTCTCATTTTTTTATAGTTCTCTGAAGTTTAGGTATAAAATTGCTTTAACTAAAGATAAATTTTGCTCAGATTGCAGATATATACAGGTAAATAATCCTCTCTCTGTAAATTGGGGCATTTTTTTCTGAAAAATGCTATATAACAATACTTACAATCGCATCTCATATTCGCTGAAAAATAGCTTTTACCCGTTTCGCTCCTAAATTTTCAAGACGCATTTAATTATAATGCCGGTAAATAAATACAGTAGAAAGATGAGTCCATATTGGTTTCATTGTAGCACAACTATTCTTAGTTGTGTTTTTTCCCTGAAGCCCTTAATGGGCTAAAGGGAATAGGTATAAGAAGTGGACTTTTGAGAAAAATTATGATTTTATTTTATTGGGCAATTTTCCGTAAGTCCATTAAACAATACTACTTACATCATCATCAAAACTGATCACATCGGTATTTGTATTTTGATGATAGGCACAGAGTAAGGCATCAACAAAATCGGTATTTTCCCTATAAAAAAGATTGAGGGCTTTGATAGAAACAGATTTATTATCCATTTTTATGGATTTCATCTCAATTATTGCAGTTAAAGAATTCATAATCTCCGGGCGGGGAACCTGATATACTTTTTGTAATAGGTAAACAACTTCTGCCAGCACAGGTTCTAATATTTTGACTTTTAAATCACCGGCTTCAATTTGTTTGAATATTTCTATGGAATGTTTATATAATTTACCACCATCTCCAATCAGAAATCTAACCAGAATATTGGCATCAAGGAGAGCTATATTTTTCTTTGACATGTTCGCTCCAGACTTCATTTTTCGGTATATTTTGCTTATTATCAGCGTGCTTGTTGAGACTACCTGCCAGTTGATCTACAGAAGGAGATTCCTGCAGTATTATTTTTTTGTCTTTTTGCTCAACTTCCAGATAGTCGGAATCAAATTTATCCCGCATTTTTTTGGGTATCGTTATTTGGCCTTTACTTGATATTTTGACTTTTGTTTTTATTGTCATGCTTTAGCCTTGTAAGTTGCTTTAATTAATTAGTAAAATGTTTTGTAAAAAGCAAAGTGCGCTCAGAATAATTATAAAAGAAAATTTGTTTATTTTTTCTCATTCCCATTTGGAGTGCACCAACTGTGTTGGTGCTGCATTAACACAGTTAATGCACTCCAAATTTCCTTCGTTAAACCGGATACCTTCTCCTAATAGTTGGCTCCTTCTTTTAAAAAGTATCTAACTATTTCATACCAGTCCAGTATTTTTCAATTTTCCATTTTAAATTTGATTTTTAACCACTTTGCCACTCAACAACTCTACCACTCGACTAATCCAAAAATTCTTAATTCTGAATTCACAATTCCAAATTCACAAAATCCTTACTCCCTTTTCCCTCTTTCTTTTTTTTATTTTATATCTTCAATTAAAAGTTCCTATTCTTTTACCCACTTCGCAACTCAACAACTCAACCACTCAACTAATCCAAAAATTCTTAATTCTGAATTCCCAATTCCAAATTCACAGATCACCCCTTCACTATTACTTTCTTTTCCCCGTTTCAAATAAATTTAGAAAAAGGCACAAAATTAATCTGACAGCCTTTACGCTCGGCGCTTTCCTGCTCGATCTCTGATACTATGTAACCCTGTTCAGGCTGATATTTTTTTACATAACTGAGGAATGAGCGGGTTACTTTCGGTGTTTTTTTAACCTCGATCGGAATTTTATCGTCTTTTATAAAATCTACTTCTGCCTTTGATTTTGTGCGCCAGTATTTGAGTTCGATATCCTTTTTCCGGAATTCTGAGAATACAAGATTTTCATAATAGGCCCCTATTTGAGCCTGATTGATTCTAAAATCACTGGCACACTGATTCATAAAACCCTGGTCAATGAAATAAATCTTGGGCATCTTTACCAATTCTTTCCGCTTATTCGAAAAAAATGGATAACAACGCTGACAAATATAGGTCGCTTCAAGGATATGTAAATATTTTTTCAATTTCTTAAACTTTAATCCGGTTATATTTGATAATTCATTATACCGGATCAAATTACCAGCCTGCAGTGCCAGTGCTTTTAGTAGTTTTATTAATTTATCATTATTACTGAGCTGTAAGATTTCTTTAATTTCTCTTAATAAATAGGTGTTATATATGTTTTTGAGAATGAGTTTCTTTTCTTCGATCGAATCTGAAGTTACCACTCTGGGATAACCGCCGAATTGTATATATTCTTTAATGTATTTTAGAAGCTTTGCATTGATCCGGTCTTTAAAGGTTTTTTTAGCGTATAAACGATACAGCTGCTTATCTCTATGCGAAAGAAACTCCCCAAAAGAAAATGGGAATAGCTCAAATACCAAAACCCGACCTACCAGATATTTAAAACTCTCGATTGATAAATCCGTAGATGAAGAGCCCGTGATAATTATTTTTATATCTTCCGTATCATATATGTATTTCAACTGCTTTCCGCTGTTTTTTACATACTGAACTTCATCGATGAATAGATAATCGTAATCTTTCACATATAATTCGATAAATGAGTTAATATCCTCTTCGAATAATAATTTCTTATCAACATCTTCAAAAGTGAGAGAACAAACTTTATCATAGTTTTGCATTATGTGATTTACCATTGTGGTTTTGCCGCATTGCCGGGTTCCCACAATTGCTATGATTTCATCTCTGTCCATATATTTTGTTATTTTTTCTTCCAGGTCTCTTTTTATATACATTGCTCAATCCTGTTAAAATTCATATGTAATCAATTTTAAACCTGCTAAAGTTGAAAGTCAAGTAATTTTAACCCTGCTAAAATTGAAATTGATGGAAAAATAGTTTGGTAGGACTCAACTTGCGAAGATTTTTACTTGTGATGCGGAGTTAGTATCTAAAATATTTTCTCAGAACTTTTAGTATAAATATTCGCAAGGTTTCGGTCAAAACAGCAAAGGAAAAGGGAAACAGGAAAAGGGAGGCTGGAGGCAGGAACAGGTACATTGATATCAAAACTTAAATGCAATGGGAAGAGAGATATATTTAATTGCTATCCAAATATTTTAAATTTGTATTATTATCCATTTATTCCTATCTTAGAAGTTAAAATATTAAATATATAATTACGGATTTAGAATGGATTGCATTTTTTGTAAAAAATCTTCCGAGGCTGTGGTTGAAAATGAAATGGCTTATGCAATTTTTGATGAATATCCTGTTAATAAAGGACATATGTTGATTATACCTAAAAGGCATTTTGATAATTATTTTGATGCTACTAAAAAAGAATATTTAGCCATCCAGGATTTGAGTCATGAATGTAAAAATATTATTGATGAGAAATATAGTCCGGATGGATATAATATTGGTGTAAATATAGGTTACGAAGCCGGGCAGACAATAATGCATTTACATATACATCTGATCCCCAGATATAAAGGAGATATTGAAGATCCGAGAGGCGGAGTAAGAAAAATAAAGGAGCAATTGGTAGAATATAAGGGATGATTATATTCCCAACTTTTTAATGGAGGAGGTTATTATCGGGACTGTTCAAAAAATAAAAAATGATCTACAACGATATCAAAAGACCTATAAATTTGTTGTGTATAAGTCATTTCTTGATTTATTTCAAGATGGTAAAGTTTCTAAAAAGAAACTTGCAAAAAAATTCTCTGATTTCTATTTAAAATTAAAGAAAAATAATTTGGCAATTGAAGATGGTCAGGTTAAGAATATAATAGATTCAGATCAAAATAGATATGTTGAAAAAATTGTCTATTTCATCGATAATATGCCTCTTGAACATATTAAATATTTAAAAACACGGAATAACTATATTCGTTTAGATGATGACCTAGAAGAATTATCTCAAAAAAATATTATTGAATTAAAAGGCTTTATTAATCGCAAGATAATAGAGTATTATTTGGATAAAGTTGGGGAAAAAGGAATAACAAAAATAATAAACAATAATGTGCTTATTTTAAGAAAAAAAATAGATCAGTCAATTTTTAAATATGGATGGACTATACCCATAGAAAGGCATGAACTGATTTATTCTTTGAACGGAGAGACATTATCAAGAGGAGATTCAAAAGAAATAACAGTCTCTATAAAAGGAGAATATTTTAAATCTAAATTGAGATCAGTTAATAGAAAAACTAAATCAGATACTCTCCAAATAAGATATGATAGTAATGATAAATTTAAAAATTATTTAAAAAACATCTTTCAAAATAGTTGGGAAATTTTATCAAAAAGTAAAAATAAGAAACTAAATAAAATCTCTGAATATATCCTTTTACTCTATAATGGCGAACCTTATAGTTATCGAATTATACCACTTATAAAGGAGGAAAGTTTGAGACAAAAATTTTGGTGGGTAAATCAAGGAAAAACCTATAAACAAGGAATTGACAATGAATGTATTTGGGCCCCTTTGAAAAATAAAAACGGAAAAACGTTTTTTCATTGGGGAAATGTGTCAAAAGTTAAAGCAGACGATATCATTTTACATTATAGGAATGGTAAAATTTCTGGATTTTCAATAGCTAAATCTGATGCTTATAAAGCAAAAAAACCTTTTGAGACTGATAAGTGGGAAAAAGAAGGTTGGAAAGTTGATATAAACTATAATAGTCTTGATTATCCAATATCTTTAGAAAGATTTGCAAATGAGATATATGATAAAAACAAAAAATATTTTC
This sequence comes from Fidelibacterota bacterium, assembly GCA_021735285.1. Classification (GTDB taxonomy): domain Bacteria; phylum Fidelibacterota; class UBA2242; order UBA2242; family JAFGTP01; genus JAIPHI01. Next base: position 5,187 of record JAIPHI010000044.1, read on the forward strand.
CAATTGCCTCTGATTATAGTGTTAATCAAGGCTATTTATTTAAATTAAATCCAGAGGATTTTAAGACAATAGTAAACAATTTAGAATCAAGCAGAGACCGAGATACTCTTTCTGAAAATCTTAATAATTTTGATATTTCTACAATAGCAGAAAAAGAGCAGAATTTAGATTATCTGGAATTGCATGGAGATATAATAGAGTCAGGTTTATATTTTTCGAAGGAGATGATATGCAGGTTTATTGCTTCGCTTTGTACAAAAAATTTCCTTATTCTTACCGGTCTTTCAGGCTCAGGTAAAACAAAGTTAGCTCAGGCCTTTGTAAAATGGATATCGTCGAAGAGAAATCAATATTCAATTGTTACAGTTGGTTCAGACTGGACCAATAGAGAACCTTTATTAGGCTATCCCAATGCAATTGAAGAAAATAAGTATGTGAAGCCCCACCATGATATCGTTGATTTACTTGTAGAGGCATCTGAAAATCCCGGATCACCTTACTTTCTAGTTCTCGATGAAATGAATCTTTCCCATGTAGAAAGATATTTTGCTGATTTTTTAAGTGCCATGGAATCCAACGAGCCAATCCAACTTCATGAAGGGGATGCAGATGATAAATGGGAAGCGGATACCGGGATGGAAGTTCCTGGTGAAATTGACATTCCGGAAAATTTGTTTATCATCGGTACAGTTAATATTGATGAGACTACATATATGTTCAGTCCCAAAGTTTTGGACAGAGCAAATGTTATTGAATTCCGGGTCAATGAAGATGATATTAACGGCTTCCTGGATAATCCGGTTAAACCGGATCTTAATTTTCTGGAAGGTAAAGGCAAAAGTATGGCAAAAAATTTTGTAAAAAAAGCCAGGATGGCTATCCACTACTCTGATGAAGAGGCGCGTCTAAAAAATATTTTAATTGAATTTTTTAATAATTTACAGGAGGTCGGTGCAGAATTTGGATATAGAACCGCCTCAGAAATTATGTCTCTGGCCGGTAATATTAGCAAGCTTACTAAAGAAGATGACGAAGTCTGGTCTATAGGAGAGATTGCTGATGCCGCCATAATGCAAAAATTGCTACCTAAGTTGCATGGTTCAAGAAAGAAACTTGGACCGGTTCTGGAAAATTTGGCGGAATTGTGTATAGATCATGAGAATGAGATAAACATTCAAAAGGTCCTAACACAAGAGAATAAATTAGAGGCCGATTATGTTAAATACCCGAACTCACTGGAAAAAATCATTAGAATGCATAAACGTTTAATGCAAAACGGATTTACCAGTTTTACAGAAGCATAATATTATGTCAGTTGATATTCCGGTAAACTATAAAAATGATAAAATAAATTTACGAATAGTCCCTGAAAGCGGGAGTGACAGTCTCAATACTGTCGATGATGCACAGGCGGATGAATATGGTGAGGCAAAATACCAGCTGATGGAGAGCTGTGCCTATGAGTATAAAATTTTCAGTGAACATGAATCTCCAAATTATTACTTAGAAAAAATTTCAGAAATAGTTAAACCATTTAAGACTGACAAATCTATGGGACGGATTACACCTGGAATATATATAGGTTTGTTAACATTAGAATTAATGGAAGATACTGATGAAGGAAATCAGTTAATAAAAAAAATTCCATTTGAAGTCAGGTCGGTTAAACAGGATTATCGCAGTGAATATAGACACATGCTGGAGGAAATCACTGATTTTTGTACTGAACTGATAATGCAGTGCAATTCACCTGTTTTACAAAAATTCAGTCCGGATTTTTCCAGAGATCCCAAAATAGTTTATCAACAGTTTGCTTTTGTTAAATCGATTCTTGATTCAGATACTTTTGATAATGCGGTTTTTAGAATTATTAATACACCTGTTACAAAGTGGAAGGCTATTGAGAACAATCGGGATATCCGTAAAATCAGGAAAGTCAATAGTGCGGTCGCAAAGCAGATTGTCTCAAGATCAAACCGGATAAAAACAACAAACATATCGACTTTGTCAAATAAAATGGATTCTCTTCCGTTACGAGTAAAAACCAGTAGAAAAATTGATACCAATGATACCGTAGAAAACCAATTTGTAAAACATGTTTTATCGGTATTCTATAATTTTTGTGCTGATATAAAAAATATAATGAAAAAGGAATCAAGAGAAAGAAAAGAGGCGGAATATTTAGAAAGCAAACTTGAACAAATTTTAAATAGATCCTTTTTTAAAGAAATTTCTTCTCCTAAAATAATTCCTTTGCATAGCCCGGTATTGCAACGCAAAGATGGCTATCGGGAGTTACTCCAAATTTGGCTTAAATTTGACTTAGCATCTGGGGAGGTGGGAATGAGGTATATTCGGCGGGAAAAAGGGATGTAGCTACTCTTTATCAATACTGGCTGTTTTTTAAACTTCTTAATCTTATATCTGAGATTTTTTCGATGGAAACCCAGGGAGTAGGAGACCTTATAATTCAAACAAAACAGGGACTTGTGCTTAAATTAAAAGCCGGAACCCATACAGTGATTTCCGGAGTTTATAATTCCGGAGTGAGGAATTTGAAAGTTGAATTTCATTATAATAAAACATTTTCCGGAGATAGTGAGTATCCCTCAGGAGGTAGTTGGACAAGGAACATGATTCCGGACTATACATTAAGTATCTGGCCGGCCTATTTTGAAAAAGATGAGGCGGAAAATCAGGAACTAATTGTTCATATCCATTTTGATGCTAAATATAAAGTTAAAAATTTTAAAGAGCTCCTGGGAAGTGATACCAGCAATGATAAACATGGTAGTCAAAATAACAAAGGTGATTATAAACGTTCTGATTTAATAAAAATGCACGCCTATAAAGATGCCATTAGAAGAACGGGGGGAGCTTATATTTTATATCCCGGTAATGAGAACAAAACATTTCAAGGCTTCCACGAAATAATACCAGGCCTTGGAGCATTTTCTATTAGACCATCGATCGAAAATGATGGCACCGGAGAATTAAAAAAGTTCATTTTAAAGGTGGTAGAAAACTTTTTAAATAGAGCTTCTCAAAGAGAGAGAGTATCATACCATAAATATGACGTTTATAAAAATCCGGAAAGCAACAATGTGAAAGAAAAAATTCCTGAATATTATAAAAGCAGGCACGTTACTAGACGAACCAGGCCTCCTGATGAAGAAAGTGTAATAATAGCTGGATGTAAAGATAATGACTATTATAAATGGATAGAAGAACATGGTCTCTATAATTTTAGAACTCAATCCAGGAGGGGATCACTGAGACTTGAAAAATTAACGGCTGACGCTTCATATATCTTAATCCATAAAACTGCAGAATTAATAACGGATAATATTTGGAAAATTACTAAAAAAGGACCAAGAATTTTTTCAAAAGAAAAGTTGATTGAGAAAGGTTATCCTGATCCAACCAGTGATTTTTATTTAGTCTATGAAGTTACAAAAGTCACGGACAATCGTTTTGGCAATACGAAGTGGGATATCAGAAAACTAGATAAATATAAATCCGGCCGAGCATCCTATCTACCCTTCCCGGTAACTTTAACAGAATTAATGCAGGCAAAAAAATAATTGAAAAGCTCCAACCTTACGAAGATTTTAACTTATAATTCGAAGGCAGGATTTAATGTATTTTCTTAGAACTTCTAGTCAACATCTTCGCAAGTTTTCTAATCAAAACACAGCAGAAGAAGGGAAAAGGGAGTACGGAAAATGGAAACCAGAGGCAGATAAAGCCATTCACGATGCTCTGAAGAGATTAGCAAATATAGAAAGTGTTTTGATTTTCACAAAGTTGATTTTTAAAGCACTTCTGGAGTGCACCAACCGTGTTGGTGTTTGCATTAACGCAGTTAATGCACTCCATATTTCCTTCCTCAATCCAAATACCTTCTCCTAATATAGTTGACTCCTTCTTTTTAAAGTGTCAACCTATTTCAGGGCGGTACATGAGGCAGTATTTTTTAATCTTCAATCTTCAATCTTTCATCTTCCATTTTCAATCAGCAGTTCCCATTTTTAAACCACTTTGCCACTCAGCAACTCAACCACTCAACTAACACAAAATTCACAATTCCAAATTCATCACCCCTAGCGGTTCATCGTTTCCGATCCAGCTGCTTTTTATTTTTTCTCTTCAGCCCATTGAGGGCTTCAGGAAAAAACACAACTAGGGATAGTTGTGCTACATTTAATGAGCAGCAGGACAGGAAAATATCTTGATTACTTTCCAATTTTTCATCTTCCATTTTCCATTTTCAATCAGAAGTTCCTATTTTTAAACCACTTTGCCACTCAACAACTCAACCACTCGACTAATCCAAAGATTTTTAATTCTAAATTTAAAATTGTCTTCACATAGTATTATAATAACAATATCTTATCATTATTATCATGTTAAGTAAAAATTATTTAATAAATTTTTTGCTTGATTTTTTTTGTGATAATTGCTATAGTATGACTGATTATAAATATGTTGAAGTGAAATATGTAACAGGATATAAGAATTAAAATATATATTCTTCATTTCTAAAAGTTTTTTTGACAAGACATGTTTTTTAGATCAAAAAATTTAGGAGGGATTTTTTGATAAATATTCTGTGCAAATTTCACACAAAAAATATTAAGGCCGATTTTATTCTGATCAAGGAATCGGTCTTTTTCTATTTATAAAGATTCGGGACTTAACTCCATTTTACAATTACAAACCAATAATTTTATCCTGGAGATATAATGCTAATTGGTAAACAAGATTTTCATAGATGCATTGAACAATGTGCGGAAGAGGGGCTGGGCGGCTTCGATCAGGTCATTCTACCCAAAAAAAAGGGGGATGAGGGACTTTTTTTTATGAACTTTTCAGAGGAAGGCAGCCCGGCTCTGACTTCCTTCCGCACCCATGATCCTTTGCGAGCTCTATTCTATTTTGCTCGTGAAGAAGTCTATCCTTTTGAGGAAAAGCCCCTTCGGCGTTTAGTAGTAGGAGCCAAGGCCTGTGATCTAAGGGCTCTCCATTTGCTCGACAGAGCTCTGATCAATGAAGATTTTGTGGATCCGGTTTACGAGCATTGGCGGGAGAATACCTACATTATTAGCGCGGATTGCGAAGAAATAGCAGAAACCTGCCACTGCACCCTGATGGATGGTAAGCCCTATGCCGAAGATCATTTCGATCTGAATATAGCCAGTTATGGAGATCGCTATCTGCTTGAAGAAGGCTCTGACAAGGGGCATGAACTAATAAACTTATTCAAAAAGCAGACCTCGCTTGAAGAGGAAAGCGATGCTGCTCATGAACGCGTTACACAAAATCGCAATAATATCATTAAAAAACTTGAACAACAGAATAATAAATTCGACTACGGGCCTGGCTACGAACGCTTACGCCGGGTTGCTCTCGATTACTGGAATGAAAGCCAGGAAGATTGCGTGGGTTGTGGAGCCTGTACTAATATTTGTCCTACCTGCTACTGTTTAATTTTAAACGATGAATCTGTCGATAACAATTTTGTAAAAGTACGCAGCACTGATTCCTGCCAGTTGCATGGCTATTCTATCATGGCAGGAGGAGACACGCCCCGGCCAAAGATGCGGGATAGATTCAGAAATAGGTACCTCTGCAAATTTGATTACATGCCCGGCAATTTTGATGAGTATGGTTGCGTAGGTTGTGGGAGATGCATTGTTGCCTGTCCGGGTGAAATCGACCTGCGAGAAGTAGTATCCAAAATTTTAGCCAGTCCTATCAAAGCAGCAGGAGTAGAGCATGAATAAAAATAATCCTTTCGAAGTCGTACCGGCTGATGTAACCCAGGTTATTCAGGAATCGCCAACTATTAAGACCTTACGGGTATTACCGCAGGAAAACTTTGACTTTGAGACCGGCCAATTTGCTGAATTTTCCATTCCTGATGTCGGTGAAGCACCTTTCACTCCTTCTTCTTCCATGTATAACACAGATTATCTCGATTTTACCATTATGAAAACCGGTTTTGTGACCGAAAAGACACATGAGGTTGAGAAAGGAGCTACAATTGGTCTCCGTGGTCCTTTTGGCAGTTCCTATCCTATTCATGCCTGGGAAGGCAAGGATGTCTTGATCATGGGCGGTGGAGTTGGTATGGCGCCTACCCGCTCTTTGCTATTATCCCTGATAGATAAGATTGGAAAATATAACAGTGTAACCTATCTGGCCGGAGCCCGAACTCCTGAGGATATGATCTATAAAGAAGAAGTCAAAGAATGGCGTTCCGTTTCCGGAGTTAATGTTATCCGGGGTGTGGATGAAGTTCCCGCTGGTCAGGAGTGGAATGAGGAAGTCGGCTTGATCACCACTCTTCTGGAAAAGATAGACCTGCAGCCTGATGGCAATCCGGTGGTGGTCTGTGGCCCACCGATCATGATGAAATTTTCCACTTTCGAATTGCTGGATTATGGTTATAGTGAAGAAAATATATTTTTGTCCATGGAAAAGAAGATGTATTGCGGGCATGGTCAATGTCGGCATTGTATGATCGGGGAATATTACTCCTGTAAAGACGGGCCTGTCTTTACCTATGATAAAATCAAAGATGAGGAGAATATCTGGGAATGAAAAAATTATTTATAGATGTAGAAAAATTAATGGCCCCTGAAACCAATCTCGATGAGATCGAATGCAGTTATTTCTTTCATCGTGAAAATCAGGGTGCTTATTCCCTGCTGGAAATGGTTGAATTTGCTGTTTACTGTCGCAAGTGTAAAGTGGCATTCTGTGTAGAAGCCTGTCCCAAAGATGCTCTCGAATTAACAGACCAGAATATGGTCAAACGCTATAATATGCGATGTATAGGCTGCAAAACCTGCACGTTAGCCTGTCCTTTTGGTACGATTTTTCCGGGCATTATGAATTACATTTCAGATAAATGTGATGTCTGTCTGGGCAAAAGGGAACGTGATCCTGATTATGTACCGCGTTGCGTGCGGACTTCACCGGCTGATGCAATCGAACTAAAAGAGATTGAAAAAGAGGATCCCGAGAACAATATTTTCTTTTACGGTGACTATATTGCCATCAAGAGCCACCACTGGTTACATAAGGAGGAAAGGATATGATTGATCTACTCTTTTATCTGCTAATTTTTCCGGGTTTGCTATTTACAGCTGTATTAGGTCTGGTTGTGGGCTGGGTTGATCGCAAAGTCAGTGCTCGTTTTCAGTATCGAGTGGGCCCTCCGTTTTTTCAGAATTTCAACGACTTTTTCAAATTACTGGGCAAACAGACTATCATTGTCAAAGATAGTGTAAAATCCATGTTCATCAGCGCCCCTTTGGTCTCTTTCGGCACGCTCTCTTTACTGGCCATGTTAATTGGCCTGCCCCTCTTTTTTGGCCAAAGTTTTGGCGGAGATATCTTTGTAGTAATGTATTTAATGGTGATCCATTCGGTAATGGTGGTTTTGGGAGGCAGTTCCACAGGCAATGTTTATTCCAGTCTGGGAGCCGGTCGTGAGATAAAATTGGTTTTAGCTGATGAATTGATCTTCATCATTGTGATTTTGATTCCAATCGTAGCTTCGGGCTATGAACTGGAACTGGCGGCTTTGATCAAGGCGCAGAGTTCCGGTGCCTTTATTGGCTCTGTCAATGGTGTGATCGGTTTTCTAGCCGGTCTGCTTTGTATGCAGGCCAAGATGACCATGCAGCCTTTTGACATTCCGGAAGCCGAGACCGAAATCGTAGAAGGTCCTCTGATGGAATATTCCGGCCCTTTGCTGGGGTTCTGGAAATTGAACCATTTTATGATGTATGTGGTCTATCCTTTTTTGTTAATTCTGCTCTATCTAGGCGGTTTCAATTTGCAGGGCTGGGGCATTCTCTGGGCTGTATTGAAATATCTATTGATCGTCGTTCTGATGATCATTCTTAAAAATACAAATCCAAGATTACAAATAGATACTGCTCTCAAATTTTTCTGGAAAATTTTATTTCCGGTTGTCTTGATCGGTTTAATCTTAGCAGTTTTAGGAGTATAATATGAGCTGGTATAATAAAAGACTGGCAAAATCCCTGTGGGTTTTCCATGTCAGTGCGTCTCCTTGCAACAATTGTGACATCGAGATTTTGGACCTTCTGACCCCCAAATACGATATCGAACGTTTTGGAATCAAACTGGTGGGCTCGATCCGGCATGCCGATGTTATGTTAGTAAGCGGCATAGTAAATCAAAAGATTGAACCCCGGATTAAACGACTTTATAGTCAGGCACCCAAACCTATTTTTGTGGTTGCCATTGGTAGTTGTATGAGTTCTCAGGGAGTTTTTCGAGAAAGCTACAATAGATGTAAAGAGGTCAAGGAGGTTGTCCCGGTCGATATGTGGATCCCCGGCTGCCCGCCTAAACCGGAAGCCATGATCGAGGGAGTTGCCAAACTAATTGGAGTATTAAATGAGTAAGGTTGATGAGTTCAGAGATAAATTTAAAGATGTAATATCGCAGGAGATCGAAAAGAAAGGGCGTTACTATTTCAACATTACAAATGAAAATCTGCGAACCATAGCCCGCTACCTATTTGAAGAGATGGGCTGTCGGCTATCAACAGCAACCGGAACGGAAATGGAAGACCATCTTCAGATTATTTACCATTTTTCCCACGACAAAACCGGACAATATTTCTGCCCCCGGGTTGTGATCAAGGATAAAGATAACCCCCAGGTGGATTCCATTGTGCCGATTGTAATGGGTGCCAAGTGGATTGAACGCGAGCTTTTTGATTTCTGGGGCATAAAATTTAAAGACCATCCCGATATGCGGCGTTTATTAGCCTTGAACCATCCGGCAAAGCTGGATAAACCAATGCGCTACAAGGAGGAGCAGTATGACCAAGAATAGAATACCTTTAGGCCCCTTTCATCCTTTGCTGGAAGAAGCGGAATATTTTGAATTGCAGATCGAGGGCGAAACTGTTGTCGATCTGGATATGGAAATCGGCTGGATGCATCGCGGGCATGAATATATTTCCGAACAAAAGAATTTTACCCAATCTATTTACTTAGTGGAAAGGATCTGCGGGATCTGCTCCACCTCCCATCCTATCGCCTGTGTAAGGGCGATCGAGGATATTGACAATCTTGAAATCCCTATCAGAGCAAAATATATCCGTTCGCTGGTAGGTGAACTGGAACGCATTCATAGTCATCTGCTTTGGCTGGGTCTGGCCGGACATTTTATCGGATATGATACGGTCTGGATGTGGGCCTGGAAATATCGTGAAACAGTTCTGGAGATGATGGAAATTATCTCCGGCAATCGAAACCATTACGGTATGATGCGCGTGGGTGGCGTTGGTAAAGATGTCAAACCAAAGGACATTCCTGATCTGCTAGACAAATTAGATATGATCGATGAAAAAATGGAGATGATTGCCAAAGTTGCTAATGATGATCCGGTGCTGAAAGCCCGCTTAAAAGGAGTCGGTGTTTTAAGCCATGAGCAGGCTATCAATTATTGTGCTACCGGCCCCACTTCCCGTGCTTCTGGAGTTCCGGGAGATGTGCGGCGTGATGATCCCCACGATGCCTATGGAATGTTAGATTTTGATGTGATCACTGCTGAAAATGGTGATGTTTATGATAAACTGGTAGTGCGGGTTCTGGAGATTCTCGAATCCAGTAAAATAATTCGGCAGTGCCTGGATAAATTAAGCGAAGTTGAGGGACCAATTTTAAACAATGTTGAAGAGATCTCGCCTGGCGAAGGTATCGGCCGCTATGAAGCCCCCAGAGGGGAAGTATTTCATTATATCCGTTCTGATGGTTCCAATCGGCCTGTCCGTCACAAAGTCCGCGCTCCCAGTTACGTTAATATACCGACCTACGAAGCCTCCTGCAAAGGTATCTCGGTCTCTGATGCTTTGATCACGCTGGCCTCGGTAGATCCCTGCTACTGCTGTACGGAAAGGTCTCTGAAGATCCGCTCTGATTCCGAGGAAAAACCTGACCTATTAGAATTATCCAAACAAAAGACAGAACGAATCCGGAGGGAATACAATGGAAATTAATGGATTAGCCTTATTAGTTATTATTCCGGTTTTGATAGGAATTGTGAATCTGGTTCTACCGAATCTGCTTAAAAAGATATTGAATTTAGCCGGGATTGTTTATTTACTTTATCTGGCCTTTAGTTTATTTATCCAATATAATAATGGCACTGCTCTGGAATTTAATCTTTTCGGGAATCTAATATTCAGACTGGACATTTTGACTCTCTTTACTATTATATTTATTGAAATTTTAAGTCTTCTAATCTATATATTCTCATTAAAGGGGGTTACTAAAAACATAGAAAAGTATTTTCATGTATTGTATCCGCTAACAGTGGGTGCTTGTAATGGCGCTGTTATCAGTGTTAATTCAATTAGTCTGCTCATATTTTGGGGAGCGTCGGGAATACTTTTGTATTTGTTTGCTATGCTAGGTAGTGAGGATAGTACTTCGGATACAGCTCGCAAAACTCTTATTATTGTGGGGGGGAGTGATGCACTATTGGTATTAGGTTTGGTTTTATTAAGATTTTTAGGTAATTCTGGCAACTGGCTATTTTTGAATACAAATTTAGCATTGAGTAATGGTGTAACATATATAGCATTTTTTTCTGTCCTGATTGCTGCTTTTGCAAAGGCAGGGGGCTTTCCTTTTCATACCTGGGTTCCTGATTTTAGCAGGGATTCAATAGTAGAAGGAGCAGCTTTTTTACCTGCCTCTCTTGATAAATTACTGGGAATATATTTACTGGCAAGAATGGTACTTACGATGTTTGTATTAACGACTTTTATTCACATGATTGTTATAACTCTGGGGGCACTAACTGTAATAACAGCTGTTATGATGGCAATGGTCCAGCATAATGGTAGAAAATTGTTAGGTTACCACGCTGTAAGCCAGGTTGGATACATGATCATGGGAGTGGCCTGCGGTGGAATGCTGGCAGCGGATGGTCAAATTATG
>JAIPHI010000045.1 GCA_021735285.1 Fidelibacterota bacterium
TTTGTAATTTTGCACCCTTTTAGAACATTATTAGCGACCTGCTTACTTACAGAAGAAGTGAATTCCAGGGCTTCAGCGTCTTCCCCTACACCACTTTCTTGCATAAAGTTTTTGAACATACTGGAAACCTTGATCTCTATGGTCCGGGCAATAGCGTCGCGAGCTCGGGCGTCGGCAGCTTCTTTAGCAAGTCCCATACTATGTTTAGCAGCATCTCCGGCTTCATAAATAGCATCTTCAGTCTGAGGTGGGTTCAAATACCACTCCGGAATATCACCCATTTTGGCCTTTTTCGGTCCACCACAATTGAATAGCATTAAAGCCAGTGGAATCAGGATGGCAATTACTAGTAATTTTCTCATAATCTCTCCTTTAAATTTAGGAATTAAATTCTACATGTTACCTTTTGTTAAAAATGTTACAAAGTCGTCTTTTTGGATGTCGATTCTTTGTAGTGCTACTTTAATTGCATCTTCTTTTGATTTTTTTGACAGGCCTTTACCTTTCACCATGTAGGAGGCTAAGGTCGCTCCGGATTTATTCTTGACCATTTGAAAATTTACTCCGACTTCAATCAGATATTGAGTCCCGAAAGGCGAATTAATTTCTCGTTCATTCAGAATCTCATGGTCATACCGGATGGAAAGAGGAGCCTCCGGATTAAGCTGGAAGCCACTACCAGTGATGATATTTTCGATCTTTTTGGTTAACTCCTGATAATTTTCATTTTCGTCAGGCTTTAAAGCAAATTGAATGTCAGGAGTCCGAATGCTATAATGAACTACAACTTTTGAGCGAGACAGCAGGTCTCTTATATTAGCCGGTAACAATTCTGAGGCCATCATTACCTCGGCTGCACCACTTCCCGTCTCCATACCCGTTGGTATGGCTTTAATTCTGAAATTCGTAAGCCCCTGAGCATTGGTTCTTAGCTTGGAGATTAGTTCACCATCTTGATATCTTACTATTACGGGAAAGTTCCGGACTCCAGTCTTATGGTGTCTGGTATATAAAACCTGCACGCTAATTTGGTCGGGTAAATATTCCCCACTCATTCCGGTTTGTTGACCCCCATCTATTAGTTCAATTTCGAGATTACTAATAATATTTCTCATTTCCGCAATTACATCTTCTTCTGAGTATATTTCTTTCTGTCTGTATGATTTACCTGTTAATGATACTAGCAGATTATTTTTTGGTTCATATTCGGTGACTATTGCGCTTGCCCTGTTATAATTTTCAAAAGCGTTAAAAATCCTTCCACTATCTATATTGCTGCGAGCATGATCAATTAATTGATTACTCTCTTCTATAATTTTATCAATTTCTGTTTTGAGAGATTGAAAGTAATTACTCTTATTAAGGATGGCAAGGGCATAATATTTATTATTAGATTGGACTACTTCAGCCATTTCAATGCCTGAGACAGTAGCATCCACCGAAGATTTGGTTTTCGAAATAATTGTAGAAGAAGTTTCAATTTTATTTTTAGCGGCTATTTCTTTTTCTTCGGTTGTTAATTCCGATTCTATTTTTACTTTTATCTGTTTGATAAGGTCAGCTCGGGCTCGTTCAATAGCCTGGCTCCTTTCCCCGGCAATACCTATTCCCAGGAAGTATTGAGAAGAGGGATATCTATAATGTTCTCCGGAGGTAACCCATTCCGGAGTTTTAGCCCATAGCTGGAAGACAAAAAGTATTATTAGTAATAGTAAATATTTTTTATTGAATTGCATTCTTATTTCATCCTTAAAATTCATTTTCGATTTTTAATAATATGAGCTTTCCTGTCAGTGAAACTCTGTTTATTACACCAACTCCATTATAATTGTTTTTTATCGCTCTATAAATATCTGTTGTAGTGTTGAATTTATCAGGAGCGATCCAGAGCCGCACGTCATATGTGTAGTCTCCGAATCCCTCTTCCTTCACATTTTGAGCTATTTTTTGAAAGATATCACCCATTGAAAAAATTATCTCTTCTGCTTCATTTTTTGAATAATTTTGGCTGACTTTAACCATAATTTTGTACTGAAGGCCTTTGCTAATATCTTTTTTCCAGTAAGCATTAATCCTACTAAGCACACTATTTATTGCAGAATGCAGGGCTTCTTCGATTAGTACTTTTTCAGGAGCGTTACGCTCTTCACTATATCCAGTTTCAGTACCCAGTAATCTGCTGGTAGTTGTTTCGTAAGCCTGACATCCTACTATAGCCTTTTTAACTTCTGTCGAACCTACCATGCGGGATGCTATAGAAATATTGTAAGTGATATAAATATCACTACCAATCGAGAGGGCCAGTAGATAACTATAATCTTCATTTGTGCCACTTAAAGCAAATTGGGCGGCTACCTGTTCCTGCATTTGTTGCTGTTGTTCGGGTAAGATCACTTCATACTTTCTGGCTGTCAAGTAGGATTGAATTACCTCCGCACCGGTTTTATAGTTAGAATTTTGAGTTAATAATTCAAATGGTGATTTTTCACCTTCTCGTGCAGGAATAACCATTATATTGGGTAGGCCGAGAGTCTCTTCCAGTTCCGATCTGTCCTTAATAACTTTTTGATTAGCTAAATATTGATTCAGTAATTGAGTATTTATTTTGTAATCTTTCACGATTTTTAATATGTTCTCTGTAAGTTTAATTCTATCCTGGAAGTATTTGGCCTCCCATACGATAAACTGTCTTAAATTCTCTCTTTCAAAAAAGACTGCTTGAATTTTTTCAAAATTATGTTTTTCAACCTCAGTTTGTAAAATAGGATCAGTTGAGCCCCTTAATAAATACCAGATGGCAGCTTTTTCAGCATCATACTCTGCTTTTTGATTTAATTCTCTGGCAGTAACTTTGTCAAATAATCCTTGTTTCTCACAAATTCCAATCCCGGTAGCTCGCACCATTACTTCTGTGGGTGAAGTACTTTCAATAATTGTAGCCTGTCTTGAAACCGGTAGAATATTTTTACCATTTATCAAGATGGCAAATATTAATAAAATTAAAAACTGTTTTTTTGTAATGTTTTGCATAGATAATCTTTTTTTATTTCTATTAATTTTAATAAACAAAACCTATTTTTGCAGTGAATTAGCTCACATAGCATTAGAAATTAGCGAACCCGGACTAAAAGGCAAGGCTGGTACTGAATAGTGAAAGTAGAGGCCATAAGTTCTTCCTATACTGGAAATTTTTGGCCAAGAATAATTTTCAAAGTCGTTTAAAACCGGAACTTTGTCATCTTCCCGTTTTACGATCCATAGATTAGCTGCGGGAAAAGCATTAAAACCTGCATAGATACCAATATTAGTGTCTATGTTGAGAGCATATTCTAATCCCAGGTTGAACCGGCCTCCAAAAGAAATATTCATCAAGCTAACATCATCTTTATAATTTGCAGTTATGGAATAAGCCTGTATTCCGGCCTTAGCCTCCCAATGGAGAGCGATACGACCTAAATAATATTTTTTCAAATATCCCAAATGTCCATCCATATAAAATGCAAATGAATTAATATTCTCCTTAGTTTCGATTATTTCAAATATAGTCAGGTCCCCAAATTTTATATCGGCTATTACATCATCATATATAATTTTACTTTTGGCTGGTACAAGGGCTCCAGTAAAACCAAAAGTAAGAAATGATTGGCGAATGCCTGTTGCGTTGGCAATATTAGCATTAATGTCCAGGTCAAGAGCAGGAATAAAACCTGAATAAGAATTAAAAACAGCAGCAATATCGTCATTATCTTCTTTTCCAATGAATAATCCGGAATCGATATTAACAGGAAATATCCTGGTCTTGAGTGAAAAATCAATTCCAAGACGGGGATGTTCCATGACTACCATGCCACGAGCCCAGTCCCCCTTTTTTATAGCCCAGGCTGATGATATATAGGGTGTATGCGAGTTCTCATCGGCAACCGAACCAACTCTCACAAATCCATCTTTATGAAATTTTGTTTGACCGCGTTGATTTCTCCTCCATTCTCCTACATAATATGGTTGATCAAGCTTAATTCCTTCTTGCTCTCCAAGAGGAAATTTTACATGTCTGCCTTGGGCCTCTGCAATAGGAGCCAATAGCTTGAACATGTCTAATTCGCGGGTTCTTGTCTTTAGATTTATGCCCATTGTTTCAGCAGCAGAATGGATTGCTTCCAATTCCGTAGCTTTCCAGCTGTTGTCTTTGTCCTGAGATATGGAAACCCTGGATGAGACTGTTGCTATTTTTTCAAGTCCGGGAGCATCACCTGCAATGATGTGGTACCATAATAAGCCTCCTGCTAAAGAAATATTAACTTCATCCTCATCGTCGTTACGTGATAGGTTAAATTTATTTATATAGGGAATATAGAGATAAGATGAATTCATAACCTGTTCCAGTTGGTCAGCAGTGATACCGGATTCCTTTGCTTTTTGAGCAATAAATGAATTTTTCTGAGTTTCAGTTACCAGATTTTTAGCCCGCATCTCCTTCTTTATATCTAATAGTTTTATGATTTCTATGACTACTGTCTGATCCAAAATCGCTTCAACCTGCTCAATACTAACGTTTCTGTCTAATTCATTCTGAAACTCTTCCAGAACTGATTCAGGAATAGGATTATAATCGAATCTCTCCATTTTGATCGCTTCTTCAATTTTGGATAAATAACTCCTTTCCAGATTAGCGGACATCTTTTTACTGGAGTTAATATATAGCAATCTATTAATAAAGGCGATTGACTTGCGTTCATATCTTGAGGAAGCTGCAATTAGAGGAAAGGAGTAAATAATTATGAATAAAACAATTAGAATGACTTTGGTTGTCTTGAACACCACGTGCTCTCCTTTTACAGAATTATCAAAATTTTAAATAAAAATATTTATTATTCAAACATTTTTCATATGAAGATATATAATTATCAGACTACTTCCTCTAATTAGAGTTTAACCTATCCTCGCAATCTAAGACTAATGATAATAATTTCATGTGAGGCAATGCACATCGTAATATAAAAAATATTTAGTTTTTATGACAACTAAAATAATAATATTTCATCAAAATACACTGTTATTTTTCATTTAGCCTGGTTTTTTATAAATTTTATATTAATCGAGAGGAATTTTTTAATATTTGCAAATCCTCAAAATTCGTTATAAAATATATACTCATGAGCAGTAATATCCTTAATTATCGTACAGATTGATATGTTTAATTTATCATCAATTTAATTATATAAATACAGGGGGCGTGTGAATTTATGCGTAAATATATGATTTTTGTGATCATAATGTTTTTTTCTATATCGGGATTTGTCCGGGGGCAGGTGGATGCGAAACTAATGCGTCATCCTGATGTCTCAGACAGTTTGATATGTTTTGCTTATGGTGGTGATATCTGGATTGTGGATAAAGAAGGGGGGATGGCAAAAAAACTTAGTTCGCCTGCAGGAGAAGAAAGTTTTCCCCGTTTTTCTCCTAATGGGGAGAAAATTGCTTTTAGCGGCCATTATGATGGTAACAATGATGTATATATTTTGCCAAGTCAGGGGGGCTTTCCTCAAAGAATCACTTCGCACCCAGGTAGTGATAGACTTGTGGATTGGACGCCAGATGGCAACCAGTTGATTTTTGCCTCCAAACGGCAGAGCGGCCGCAGTCGGTTTAACCAATTATATCATATCTCAACAGAAGGAGGTCTGGCCCAAAAATATCCAGTCCCCTATGGAGAGTTTGGTGCCTTAGCTCCTGATCAAGAAATCCTGGCTTATATGCCTAAATCAAGGGATTTTAGAAATTGGAAAAGGTATCGAGGAGGAGGTGCTTCAGAGATTTGGCTGTTTGATCTTAATAGTTATCAATCAAAAAATATTACACAGAATAAAGCGATTGATGCCCATCCAATGTGGTATAAAAATTATATTTACTTTCTATCGGATAGAGGGGTTCAAAAAAGGCACAATATCTGGCGTTACAACCGCGAAAACGAAAAATATAAACAAATTACCCATTTTAAAGATTTCGATATTACTTTTCCGGCAATTGGACCTCAAGAAATAGTTTTTGAAGCTGGTGGTGACATTTACTTATTAAACCTGGATACAGAAGAATATCATTCCGTAAATATTAATCTAGTTTCCGATCTTTCTCAAGTGAGGCCTAGAAAAATAACAGCGGATAAACATGGACAGAATCCTACTGTTTCCCATGATGCTAAACGAATTATAGTAGAAGCCAGGGGGGAACTGTTCTCCGTACCAGCAGAAGAGGGATATACAAAGAATATAACCCAGACTTCTATTAATGCAGAAAGAATGCCGGCCTATTCTCCCGATGGCTCGCAACTCGCTTATTGGAGTGATAAGGAAGGTGAATATAACTTATATATAAAAGATTTGGGAAGCAATGAAACAAGCAAAACCACGAATTTTAAAAAAGGTTTTCGCTATCAAATATTTTGGTCGCCGGATGCCAAAAAGATAGCATTCATCGATAATCAGGAATATATTTATATCTATAATTTGGACAAAAAGCGTTTAATCAAAGTGGATCGCGAAATCGACCAAACTCATCCTGGTTTAGATAATTTTAGGATTAAATGGTCGCCTGATAGTAAATGGATAACCTACTCTAAAATGCTGCCAAAAGGACAGCGGGCGGTTTTTATTTACAACCTTGAGAATCAAAAAGTAGATCAATTAACATCCGGGTTTTATAATGCCTTTTCTCCTGTCTTTGGGCCTGATAATAAATATTTCTACTATTTATCCAAACGTAGTCTTGATCCGGTATATAGCTCAATTGATGCCACATGGATCTATCCCAATACTACTAAGATAATTGCAGTGCCTTTAACAGATTCAATTGCCTCGCCACTTGCTCCCGACAATGATCAATTAGAAAGAGAAAAAGAAGATGACACTGATAAAAATAAGGACAAGGACAAAGAACAGGAATTTAAAATAGATATTGATAATTTTGAAGTCAGAATGATTGAACTGCCTCCTGAAGCCGGGCGTTATTCAAATCTTGCTGCCATTAAAAATAAAATAATATATCAAAAATATGCTAATAAAGGCTCGGGAGATCGCAGTTCTTCCGTTAATTACTTTGATTTGGAGGAAAAGGAAGAAAAAACTGTTGTTAAAGATGCTGATAATTTTATTATTACAGGTTCTGATGAAAAGCTGCTGGTAGAGAATAAAAACAAGTTCTATATAGTAGATATTGCTCCTCAACAAAAACTTGATCATCCTGTAGCTGTTGATAATTTAAAAATGACAGTGGACCCCAGAGCAGAATGGACTCAAATTTTCAATGAGGTATGGCGTAAATATCGAGATTATTTTTATGATCCCAACATGCATGGGGTTGATTGGATGGCTATGAAAAAACGCTATGGTTCTCTACTCGATGATGCAGTAACTAGAGGTGATGTGAATTTCATTATTGGGAACATGATAGCTGAATTAAATTCCTCTCATACTTATATTTTTGGTGGTGATCTAGAAAGAGCAGAACGTGTAAATGTAGGTTTGCTGGGTATAAACTGGGAGCTGGAAAAGGGTGCATATAGGATTGCAGAAATAATACAAGCTCCTAATTGGGAAAGTGATGTTCGTTCTCCTTTATCTGCACCGGGAGTTGATATTCAAAAGGGTGATTATATCCTTGCTGTCAACAATATTGAACTTGACATTAACAAAGAGCCTTATTCTGCCTTTACCGGTCTTGCAAACAAGACAGTGGCCTTGACTGTGAATGATAAACCGACTTTTGAAGATGCGCGTGAGATCATAGTGAAGACTTTGTCCAGTGAACGTAGATTGCGAAACTTGGCCTGGATCAGACAAAACAGAAAATATGTGGATAGTTTATCAGATGGTAAACTGGGGTATGTCTATATGCCTAATACGTCCACATCCGGCCAAACAGAATTAATTCGACAGTATTATGGACAATTTGACAAACAGGGTTTTATTATTGATGAGAGATTTAATAGTGGAGGGCAGTTATCTCATAGATTTATCGAATTGTTGACCCGCCCAATCGTGCATTATATTTCTCGTCGAAATGGTCCTAATTGGCAGATCCCAGAACAGGCTCACTCGGGCCCCAAAGTGATGCTAATTAATGGCTGGAGTGTGTCAGGTGGAGATGCATTTCCCTATGTATTTAAGAGTAAAGAGGTTGGTCCGATTATAGGAACTAGAACTGCTGGTGGATTGATAGGCCCTGCTACAGGTCATCGGTTGCTTGATGGAGGTGTGTTTACAGTGCCTGGTGGTCGTATATTCAGTGTAGATGGGAAATGGTTTCCTGAAAGCCATGGCGTAGAACCGGATATTAGAGTTATCGATGATCCAACCAAGTTGGCTCGGGGTGAAGACCCGCAGATTAAACAAGCAGTTGAAAAAGCATTGGAAATGTTAGAAAACAATCCACCAAAAAAAGTTGAACATCCTCCTTTTGAGGATATGACAGCTGATAAGAAAAATTAGAAACAAAAAAAGGAGACATTATGTTCAGAAAATCATTATTTGTCCTGCTAATTTCAAGTTTATTATGCAGCTTTGTATTAGCAGGCGTCGATGCCAAAATGTTAAGATACCCTGACGTGTCGGATACGCATATTTGTTTTGTTTATGCTGGAGATATATGGATTGTAGATAAGGATGGTGGTGTTGCTAATAAATTGAGTTCACCAAAAGGGCAGGAGCAATTTCCACGTTTTTCACCTGATGGTTCCAAGATAGCATTCACTGGTAATTATGATGGTAATAATGATATTTATGTTATTCCGGCTATGGGTGGAATTGCTGAGAGAATGACTTATCATCAGATGACTGACCGCATGCTGGATTGGTATCCTGACGGGAAATCCATTCTTTTTAATTCGCATAGACAGAGTGGTCGTCAACGATATGGCCAATTCTATTCTATTGCTACAGATAATGGTTTCCCGAAAAAATTATCTGTTCCTTATGGTGAATTTGCATCCCTCTCTCCGGATGGGAATAAGATTGCATATGTAAAAAGATCCAGAGATTTTAGAACCTGGAAAAGATATCGAGGTGGAATGGCTGCTGATATTTGGATTTTTAACTTAAAAACTGGTAAAGCTGAAGAAATCACCGATACGGATGCCAATGAAAGCCAACCTATGTGGCATGGTGATATGATTTACTTTGCATCTGACCGAGGAGAGCATAAACGCTATAATGTTTGGGCCTATAATACACAAACCAAACAAGTAAAACAGCTGACCCATTTTAAAGATTATGACATCCATTTTCCCTCCATTGGTCCCGACGAAATTGTTTTTCAAGCCGGGAGTGATATTTACTTACTTGATTTACAGAACTCTAATGTAAAAAAGGTAAATATCGATGTTGTGACAGATAAAAGCACTATCAAGCCCCAAAATATTAATGTAGCTAAGTATATCAGCGGGGGTTCCATCTCACCTAAAGGAAAAAGAGTCTTACTCCAGGCCAGAGGTGAAATCTTTTCTGTTCCTGTGGAAGAGGGCTATACAAAAAATCTAACACAATCTTCAGGTACAGCTGAGAGATTTCCAAAATATGCTCCTGACGGTAAACATTTTGTTTATTGGAGTGATGCCTCGGGAGAATATCAACTGGTCTTGCAAAGCACCCAGAATAGTGACAAAGAAGTGTTAACTGATTTTGAAGCGGGCTATCGCTACCAGCCCTATTGGTCACCGGATAGCAAAAAATTGGTCTTTATTGATAATTCTATGGACATCTTGTTGTATGACCTTGATAAAAAAGAGGTAGAAAAAATAGATCATTGTTACTGGAAGATGCATGGCGGCTTGAGAAGTTTTAGTGTGGATTGGTCTTCCGATAGCAAATGGTTGACCTATTCTCACGGAGGAGAAAATCAGAATGGCATAATATTCCTTTATAATACTGAGAAGGATAAGCTGCATCAGCTTACTACCCAGTATTATGATGATGCTGATCCGGCTTTCGATCCCTCCGGTAAATATTTATATTTTTTATCAAATCGCCATTTTAGTCCTGAATACAGTGATATGGATAATTCCTTTATCTATCCTAATGCCACTAAACTGGTTGCAGTGAGTTTGAGAAAAGATGTGGAATCACCCCTCTCGCCTAAAAATGATACTGTGAGTGTAAAAACAGAAGATGAGGAGAATGATAAAGAAAAAGAAGATAAAGATAAGAATGGAAAGAAAAAAGAGGGCAAGCAAGAAGAGAAAGAACTTAAAATTGATCTTGCAAATTTTGAAGAGAGAATGGTTATTCTTCCTCCTGATCATGGAAATTATAGTGATGTTTCTGCTGTAGAGGGTAAAGTTCTCTATATGCAACATCCTCTAACAGGCTCTCAAGACAAAGACAAAGAACTTAAATTTTTTGACTTAGAAGAAAGGGAAGAAAAAGTAATAATATCCGGCATTTCAGGTTATCAATTATCAGCTGATAAAAACAAGCTGCTTGTCAGGAAAAATGGCAAATTGGCTGTGATCGATGTAGCACCTGAACAAAAAATGGAAGATGTAATATCGACAGACGATTTGAATATGGAACTTGATCCGCTAGCCGAGTGGAATCAAATCTACAATGATGCCTGGAGAATTGTCAGAGATTATTTCTATGATCCGAATATGCATGGAGTTGATTGGAATCAGATTAAAAAGAAATATGGGAAACTACTGGAAGATGCTGTAACTAGAAGTGATGTGAACTATTTAATCGGTGAAATGATAGCTGAATTGAATGCCTCGCATACTTATCGTGGCGGTGGAAGTCTCGAAGAAGCGGAAAAAGAGCCAGTTGGTTGCCTTGGAGTTAATTTTAAAAGAGAAAATGGATATTATAAGATAGAGAAAATTATTCAAGGTGCCTCCTGGGATAACAAAGTACGATCACCTTTTGACCGCTCGGGAGTGGAAGTCAAACAGGGTGATTATATTTTGGCTATTAATGGCATTCAACTTTCTGATCACAATACTCCCTGGAAAGCTCTTTCTGGCTTAAGCAATAAGACAGTAGAGATCACATATAATGATAAACCTACTATGGAAAATGCCAAACAAGCCGTTGTAAAAACACTCGATATAGGCGATGAAGTCAGACTCAGACACTTGAATTGGATTGAGCACAATCGTAAGTATGTAGAAAATAAAAGTAATGGAAAAGTTGGCTATATTTATGTGCGCAGTACTGGCGTTGATGCCCAAAACGAACTGGTCCGTCAATTCCAAGCTCAGTTTAAAAAACCCGCTCTTATTATTGATGAAAGATTTAATAGCGGCGGCCAGATTCCGGACCGTTTTATCGAATTGCTAGACCGAGAACCTCTCTCATATTGGGCTGTTCGCGATGGCAAAGATTGGCAATGGCCTCCTGTAGCCCATTTTGGTCCCAAAGCTATGTTGATCAATGGCTGGAGTGGCTCCGGTGGCGATGCTTTACCCTATTATTTCCGTAAAGCAGGGCTAGGAAAATTAATTGGTATGCGCACCTGGGGTGGATTGATAGGCATATCCGGCACACCACAACTGATTGATAAGGGCATGGTTACTGCTCCCTCTTTTCGTATGTATAGTACGCAAGGAAAATGGTTTGCTGAAGGGCACGGGGTCGAACCTGATATTCGAGTTGTGGATGATCCTGAAAAATTGGCCAAAGGCCAGGATCCACAATTAGATAAAGCTATAGAAGTGCTATTGAAACAATTAAAAAAACAGGGTGAGGTCAAGCCAGAAAGACCGGATTATGAGAAGCGATAAGATGTAGAAGGTATTCAGGGGATACTAGTAAACCTTTTCAAATTGATACAGTATCCCCTGATTTAAATTTCAAACTCGCTGCTCCCGCAGAAAATAGAAAGAGACCAAATTTGAACTTTGAAATAAATGGAAACGGTAAACAGGAAAGTGGAATTGGTCAAGTGGCAATGGGGCATATTTGGAAAGTAGTCGAGTATAAAAGTCGAAAACAAATATTCATTGCTTTCGATATATTAAAATGAGTCAATAGACTAAAATTTGGATATTGCCTTATGACAAAAATAAAAAAACTACAAAAGTCAAAGGACATAATAGACATTTTACACTCAGAATATAAAGCCACTGCACTACTTGTCCACTTCGCAACTCGCCCAACGACATATTCCAAAATTGTAATATTATCGTCTTTTTTTAGAGCCTGATTGTTATTCCTAAATCAGATGATCTATTGAAATTATAAGATTGTTTTAATAATAATTTGATTTAAATTTATGGTTTTCAAAATGATTGATATAATTAATATTTAATTTATATAACGAAAGGAGAGTGGATGAGCGATTTACTTAAAATTGGTGGAATTTTGATAATCAGTCTGTTTTTCCTGGCGACCTGTTCTCAAAAAACAAGGAACCGGGGCTTCGATCTGGAAAATATGGACACTTCAGTAAAGCCTGGCGATAATTTTTTTAGATATGTAAATGGTACCTGGCTAAAAAACACAAAAATACCGGCTGATAAGAGTCGCTGGGGAAGTTTCATAGAACTCCGAGAGGATAATAAGAAAAAAATTAGAAAATTGATGGAAAAAGCCCGCAAGGAGGCAGAGAAACCGGATAGTAAATTGCAAAAGATTGGTGATTTTTATGCCACTGGTATGGACACCAATAAGATCGATGCCCAGGGTTATAATCCAATTAAAGAAGAGCTGAACAGGATTGATCAAATTGAAAATATTGATGATATTCAAAAAATAATAGCGGAATTGCATACCAACTCTATCTCTCCCTTATTTGGTTTTGGCGGCTCTCCTGACATGAATAACAGTAAAATGATAATTCCCTGGTTAGTGCAGGGTGGCCTGGGATTACCGGATAAGGATTATTATCTGGATAGGAAAGGTCGCGCTCCCAAAATAAGAGAAGAATATAAAAAACATTTAACCAAAATGTTCAAACTAATTGATTATTCAGATGAAAAAGCTGAGCAAGCAGCACAAGATGTGATCGAATTTGAAACCCGTCTGGCTCAAGTTTCAATGGATCGTGCTAAAACCCGCAATCCCCAAAACATCACCCATAAATATCCTCTTGATAAACTCGATAAACAGCTCTCTACAGATTATAATTGGGATCAATTTTTCACTCTGGTAGGACTGGATAATCCTGATGAGATAAATGTTGCCCAGCCGGAGTTTTTTAAGGAAATATCTGTAATGGTAGAGGACTTACCAATTGATGTTTGGCGTACTTATTTGAAATGGAATGTGGTCAACTCTGCTGCGAATTATCTCAGCAGCGAGTTTGAAACCCAGAACTTTGAATTTTATGGTAAATTTCTACACGGTACTGAAGAAATGTCACCTCGCTGGAAAAGAGTGCAAAATACAGTTAATGCGGCTCTTGGCGAAATGGTAGGCAAAATCTATGTTGAAAAATATTTCCCTCCTGAAGCAAAAAATAGAATGGACCGTTTAGTAAAGCATCTCAAACTCACATATCGGGAAAGATTAAAGAATCTGAATTGGATGAGCGAGGAAACTCGCAAAAAGGCGCTGGAAAAGCTGGATTCTTTTGGTGTCAAAATTGGATATCCTGAAGAGTGGCGAGATTATAGTGAACTGGAAATCAAGAAGGATTCCTATTTTGCTAATATTAAAAGAGCCCGCAAGTTCAATTTTAATTATGAATTAAACAAAATCAATAAGCCTAAAGACCCCAAGGAATGGCATATGTATCCTCAAACAGTGAACGCCTATTACAATCCGACTAATAATGAGATTGTATTCCCGGCTGCCATCCTTCAACCACCATTTTTTAATGTCAATGCTGATGCACCTATTAATTATGGTGCTATCGGAGCTGTGATTGGTCATGAAATGACGCACGGATTTGATGATCAGGGCCGGAAATTTGGCCCCGATGGCAATCTGAAATTGTGGTGGACTGACAAAGACGCCCAAAGATTCATGAAGCGAGCTAGTGTCTTGAAGAAACAGTATGATCAATTTACGCTGCTTGACTCGCTTCATCTTAATACCGAATTGACATTGGGTGAGAATATCGCTGACTTAGGTGGTTTGACCATTGCTTATAATGCTTTACAAAGGGAATTGGCAAAACATTCCTCAAAGACAATTGATGGCTTTACTCCACAACAACGGTTTTTTCTGGGTTTTGCTCAGGTTTGGCGCGGCAAAATTCGGGATGAAGCCCTGGCAAACAAGATCCAAACCGATCCTCATCCTCCTGGCAATTTGAGAACAAATGGTACTGTTAGAAATCTGGATGCTTTTTATGAAGCCTTTGATATTGAAACCTCTGATTCACTTTATCTAGAAGAGAGCAAAAGGGCTAAGATCTGGTAAAGTTATAGATTTATAAAAATATAGGACAAATATTTTTAAATCTTGCTTAATTTTCAAAAAGCGGTATTTTCAAGGATACCGCTTTTTGCTTTTTAATATTCAGTGCATTACATTAATTTTGATAGTAAGAATTAATTAAAATTGAGCCTGCCGATGAAACCAAATATCGTCTTTATAACTTTACTTGCTATATTTTTGCATTATTCCTGTGATAATTTACAAAAGGAATTTAATCCCAATAACCTTCATTGGGTAGCGCAAAAAGGTTACTTACTTGATAATGTTCAGCGTTTAAGGGCAAAAGGAAAATTGCCGGCACCAGAAATTAAATTAAAAATGAACGGAGAGACTCACTGGATGGCTCTCGATATTTATCAACCTTTTCTTATTTTAAAAGAAAATGAATTCAACCTCGACAATTTTGCTCCCTCTAATATTGTCTCTGTAGTAAAAGGTAATCATGAAATGTTGATGGAAGATGGTTTTATTAAAAACATTCAAATCCTGGGAACGGAATATGACATTACTCACTGCTCATTGCTGAAAAAAAGTTCGCAAAAACTATATTGTAAAGGCCTGGTTGGCAGAAATTTTTTTGATGATAAAGTTATTACACTGGACTTTCGCAACAAGGCCGTCGCCTATTCAGAAAAGGCAATTAAATCTCTCTCCAACTCATATCGGATTCCATTTGTCTTTCGAAAAACAAGTGATGTAAATTATCCGCTAATCTATTTCAGAGGAATGATTGATAGTGTTGATATACTGATGACTGTTAATACATGTCAGCGATATTCGCACATCTCACCGGAATTATGTGATAAATTAGATTATGATCAGAAAAATGGATATGCAAAAATTGGCGAACTTCAGATACAAAATTTTATAACTAAAGGCCTAAAGTGTAAGGTAGATGACAATCTTATCTATTCTTCACCACAAGGTAATGAGTTGCTCGAATTTTCTCTGGGTCTAAACGTTATAAGAGATTATCTGGTTACTTTTGATCTACCCGATAGTTGTTTCTATCTGGAGGAATATGCAAAAACGGTCAAGACAAAAGAAGTAAAGAAAAATAATAATTAGAATAATTGCTATACTATTTGTTTTATACTTTGGACACCATGTTAAAATATAGTTATAATCTTATGCTTTTAATGAGAATAGCACCGCGATTTATCGTGGTGGAGCTTGCGGCAAAACAAAAATATTAGTAGGCTTCAGCCTACTTCTTTAATATGTTCTTCGAGCACTATTTTTGAAAAGTGCTATAATCTATTTCTTGACAAGCGGCACAAAACGAACAGATAATATTTTTTCTTTCTTAATTTCAGATTCTGTCTTTGTAACCAGGATTAGATTCTGAGAGAATCCATGACCGTAGGGAATGATCATTTTTCCACCAATTTTTAATTGATCTATCAATTCCTGAGGATAATCACTGGAAGCTGCTGCCACAAGAATTCTGTCAAAAGGTGCTTTATCCTGCCATCCTTGACGACCATCAGCGCATTTAAATTCATAATTATCCAGGTCAAGCTGCTCCAGATTTTTTCGGGCCTTTTCAACGAGTTCTTCTACAATATCGATAGCATATATCTGCTTTGCCAATTTACATAAAATGGCAGTCTGATATCCGCAGCCCGACCCCACTTCCAATACCTTATGACCGTTTTTTATATCAAGCTTTTCAGTCATGAATCCCACAATATAGGGTTGCGATATTGTTTGATTATGGCCAATTGGCAATGGCCGGTCTGCATAGGCCAGGTCTTTGTACTCGGTATCTACAAAATCTGCCCGGTCAATTGCCTGCATGGCC
>JAIPHI010000046.1 GCA_021735285.1 Fidelibacterota bacterium
CAGGCATTTTGCCCAATTTGTCATTGATTACGGTAAGCTGTGCATTGTCCGAATCATAATATAAGAAATTATAGATACCATCCGGCTTATCATTGATTATTGTGTTAAAATCCAGACTATTATATTTAGCTGTTGTAAAGTATCCTTCGCGAAGAATAAGTTTCTTATCCTGAATTTGAAAATCACCTTCATAAAATAATTGACCAAACTGCTTGCTATCTAGCTTCTTATTAGTTAATAAATATTCCATTAAGCCATCTTTTTAATAAATTATTTAAAAGAGTGACAAGGCCTGCTAATCTTAGAATAATATAGATATAGAATATAGACAGGACAACTTTAATAAATATATTCAAGAGCGAAAAATCCAATAAATATAATGAACCATAAAGAATCGAGACCAGAAAAATTTTAATAAATTTTTTTGTTGCGTACTTCACCGGTACGGCTTTATTAATTAGTAGTAGAATAACTCCAAATGTCACCAAATATGCCGCCAGAGTAGCAATCGCAGCTCCTATATATCCATACGATCGGATGAGAATTAAATTTAAACCGATATTTAGACCTGCTGCAAAAATCCAGATCAAAGACTTATATTTCATATATTTCTTATTATAAGCGAGAGGATTATGAAAAATTAGCTTATAGCCATTGATCAGATAGGCCATCGCCACTAAAGGGAAAAAAGTGGCCAATGCTCTATAATTTTTTTCAAACAACATGGAGACATCTTTAATAAATACAATCGAAACAGCAGCAATCAGGGTAAAAAGGCCAAACAGTTCAAGTGCTTTTTTATCCAGGTCACGATTGTGTTTTTTAAGATTTGAATAACGCGCAAACACATAGGGCACATAGGCCTCATTAACAGAATTTTGCAGTAAATTCTGACCCTGCCCTAATTTATAGCCCACTGAATAGATTCCAGTCGCAGCCGTTCCACAATATTTTTTAACCATAAATCTATCGGCAAAATTAACCAGCCAGGTAGCAATATCACCCGGCAGACTATGTAAACTATATTTTAAATATTCCCACAATTTGTCCAGACCTACCTTAAAGGTCAAATACTTAACTGAAAACACCCAAAAGCTCAAAAAACAGAGACCGGCAGTGATTAGTTTAGCAGACAGAAAACCAGCGGCTTTGTCCTCAAATGTTATGACAAAAATCACCTGTATTATAAGTCCCAAAATACCGAGAGAGGTTCTAATAATAGCAACTTTTTTCGCTTTTTCTCTGGCTCTTAAGAGAGCAATTAAATGTGGTAAAAATATATCCAGCAGAGAGATGATAACTCCTAAGCGGACATAAATAATGGGGACTTCCAGTAGCTGCGCTAAATTATCAATATTAAAAAAAACCAAGGTATAGACAGCAACCACATATATAGTAAGGAAATACACCATAGTAGAGTACATGGAGCTGATTTCTGATTCAGATTCCGTATCAAAATAGAAGCGGGAGATACTGCTCCAGAGCGAGAGCGAGAGGAAAGCAGTCATAAAACTGGCAGTCAATTGGACAATAAAAATAATCCCAAACTCAGCCGGTTCGATTAAGTAGGAATAAACCGGAAGTAATAAAAAGGTTACACCCTTTAATAAAAATGTCGAAATGATGTATATACTTGAGTTTTTATATAATGACATAATACAGCATAATAATTATAATCGGTAGAAAGTTAGACGAATGAGATTATAAAGACAAGGTTTTTGCCCATTCGAAGCGATTCGATCCGGAGCAAATGGCAATATTAAAGCTTCGATTCGAAACCAACTCCAATATATTTACTTGAAGAAATTTAACTCAATCTGTATATTTAAAACATATGGAAATTTTATTCACTAAGAGTTTATTTACCATTTCTATTTTCTTATTTAAAATATTTTAACGGTTCTAAAAACACCAAATGTTAAAACAGGATACAATCATGCACATTTTTAAGAAACTAAAAAACTTTAAAATGGATCCATTTTCTATTTCAATTTTATATTTCATATTTGGGTTTTTATGGATATTTTTTTCCGATAAAATTCTCTTAAAAATTAGCCCCACCCACAACTTTTATACAGAATTACAAACTTACAAAGTCTGGATTTATGTGGTTATTACCACAATCCTGATCTACCTGCTTTTAAAAATATACGCCAAACAGAAAAATAAACTATTAAAGGATTTAAAGGCGAAACAAAATCTATACGAAGCAACTTTTGAAAATACTGGAAATGCAACTGTAGTTTTAGATAAAAACGGTACTATAATTCATGCAAATAAAAAAGCGGCGAGCTTCGCCGGACTTTCCAGATCAAAAATAGAAGGAAAAAAAGAATATACAGAATTCATAGTCGAAAAAGATAGAGCAAGAATAAAAAGATTCCATGCAGCACAAAGGCGAGATAACAATTCAGTCCCCGGCCCTTTTGAATTTAAAGCCATTAATTCGAATGGCAAACAGAGGAAAATGCTGGCAACCATAGGATTAATCTCCGGATCAAAAAAAACAATAGCTTCTTTAATCGATATCACTGAATTGGAAAGCATCAAGCAGGCTTTAAACAGAGAACAAAATCTGAGAGCACGTTTAACTGAGGCCAGTCCTGTCGGATTCATACTGTTCGATAAAAATGGTAAAATAGTTTTTGCAAATCAAAAAACTTCTCAATTACTCGATCAAAAACAGGATGAGCTACTTAATTCTCTCTATACGGAGCTTGATTGGCAGCATTTTGAATTGGAAAAAACACATCCTAAAAAGCCTATTTCACCTTTTCTGAAAGTAAAAAACTCAAAAGAACCAATCTATGATATTAAGAAAAAAATTTGTAGGTCTGTTGGCGAGACTTTGTTTCTGTCAATTAATGCTACCCCTCTTTTTGATCACAACAATAATTTCGAAGGTGTTTTAGTGACAATCCAGGATATTACCCAAAGAATCCAATTGAAAAAACAATTTGAACAATCTCAAAAATTGGAAGCAATCGGCCAACTCGCCGGCGGTATTGCTCATGATTTTAACAATATGATCACTGTAATAACAGGTCAGGCCCAAATCGCCACAATGGACATCAACAAGAGCAATCCACTGCACTATAATCTCAATGAAATTATAAATGCTGCAGAGCGAGCGGCAAAACTTACCAACCAGCTTCTGCTTTTTAGTCAAAATAGGCCAGTTAATGTTCACGCTGTCAATATTAATAAAATCATTAAAAAAATGGCCT
This sequence comes from Fidelibacterota bacterium, assembly GCA_021735285.1. Lineage (GTDB taxonomy): Bacteria > Fidelibacterota > UBA2242 > UBA2242 > JAFGTP01 > JAIPHI01. Next base: position 3,228 of record JAIPHI010000046.1, read on the forward strand.
CTATGCTTGAGCGTCTAATAGGGGAAAATATTAACATTCATTTCGATCTCGAGTCAAATCTGTGGACTATCGAAGGCGACGATGGAAACATCGAGCAGGTAATCATGAATCTTGTCATCAATGCCAGAGATGCTATGCCAGATGGAGGCGATATATTTATCAAAACTGGAAACATCACCATTTCTGAAGATGAGACTAAAAGCACTTATCATAGCAAACAGGGAAAGCATGTGGTGTTAACAGTTAAAGATACAGGGACAGGAATGGATCCGGATACGATTAATCATATATTTGAACCCTTTTTTACTACCAAACAAAAGGATAAAGGCACCGGCCTGGGATTATCTGTGATCTACGGTATAGTTAATAATCATGGCGGTTGGATAAATGTCGATAGTCAACCAGGAGAAGGGACAACATTTAAAATATATTTACCTTTTAGTTCTAAATTAGATCAAAAAAATGAATCAAAAAGAAGTAGCATAAAACACTTCAAAGGGCAAGGTGAAAAGATACTTTTTGTTGAAGATGAGCCCGGAATATTAGAATATGGCAAACAATTATTAGAACAAAATGGTTACAAGGTTGATGGAGCAAAAAATGCAACAGAAGCCTATCAAAAATTTCATAAAAAACAAGGTGAATATGATCTTGTTATTTGTGATGTTGTTTTACCTGATATAAGTGGTATCGAGCTGGTTGAAGATTTACAAAAAAAACAGCAGGACCTGGCTGTAATAATGTCCAGTGGTTATACAGAAGAAAAAAGCAAGCAAACTAAGATAACTGATAAGGGGCTGCCCTTTATCCAGAAGCCCTATCAGGCCCAGGATTTGTTAAATATCATGCGAGAAACATTGAACAATAGACAAGCTCCTTAAAATTTTCTACATCAAGGCTGGATATATGACGTAAGTAATTCAAAGTCTATAAGACTACGATCAATTTCCAGTTCAATCATGCCATTTTTTCAATTGTTTTTTTATACTCAGCCCACTGTCCGATATCCACCCAGGAACCAGATGAAATTGGAAATACTCCAATTTTTTCTTTTTCATTCAACAAGATTTCTATCAAATCGGTTATATCAAATCTTTGGTTATGAGGAATATATTGGAGCACTTCTGGCTCTAAAATGTACATTCCTGTATTCACCAAAAAATCATATTCAGGTTTTTCTACTATCTTTTTTAAATCGCCTCCATTTCTCGTTTTACAGATGCCATAGGGTATTTGATGATGCTTCACGGAACCAACCAGAGTTAAAACATTGCCTCTTTCCTGGTGAAATTGTAGCATTTTAGAATAATTGGCTTCAATCAAGATATCACAATTAGATAAGAAAAAAGGCTGTTTAATATGATTGGTAATAAACTTGAGGGCGCCTGCTGTACCAAGAGGTTTATCTTCCTCCAGGAAGGATACTTTCAAATCAGGTAAATTTTCCTCAAAATACGCTTTGATTGTTTTAGCTCTATAATAGATAGATATATAAAATTCGTCAATGCCCCAATTCGCAAAATTATCAATTATATGCTCAATAATTGGTTTTGTATCTATTGGGATCAATGGTTTGGGGAGAACCCTTGTAAAGGGGTCCAGTCTTTTTCCTTCCCCTCCAGCCATAATAACAGCTGGTATTGATAGTTTTTGATCAAGCTGCTGTGATGAGAAGCGTCCTTTACGAAAGAAATCTCTTTCGTAAATCACATCAACCAATTTGCGATCGCCATCAATTATAGGGAGATGAGATATATAATTATCAATCAGAATTTTTCTTGCTTTTTTGGCTGTAAATTCATCTATATCCAGAGAGATAAAATCTGTATTCATCACCTCAGCGAGGGGTTTATTGAGATCTACATTATTCAACACTGCACGTCTAAAATCCGGGTCTGTGAAGATTCCTTTTAATACTCCATCTTTACCCAGCGCTAGAATAACACCCTCATGGGCTTCATCCAGTTTCTTAATCGCTTCTTTGATAGAAATACTTGAGTCAACCACAATTTTTTCGAGGTCATCTTTTTTGCGATACATTCAATTCCTTTAATATTATTTTTGCTATATTAACTATGCCAGGCGTTTTAAAAACTTGCTGAATTCTTTTGATCTGCTTTTTCTGCAACTTTTCATTTGTAAGCAAGGCCAGTTCCTCATTTTCCAATGTTTTAAAAAAACCAAGATCCACAGCATAACCTTGCTCCTCCAGATAATTTGCAAAATATTTCTGAAAATCCAGATAAGAAACAATAAAGACCGGTTTATGCATTGTAAGCGCTTCCCAGGTAGCATTACCATAGGTTGTGACCACACATTGACTGTTCCGCATTAGATCTACCACAGTTTCCAGATTCTGATGAAAATTTATAGTCGGAAACTTTGCCTGTAAAAATTTTTTATCTTGAGCAGGAAAATGGGGTGACAGGATCATATCTATTTGATAATTATTCTGTAAATTTGCTGCTAATGTACTGGCTAATATTTTTGGTCCATATTGATTTTTATTACCTCCTACAATACACAAAATATGTTTATTAAACACTGGCTCCGGAGGCACAAATTCCGGACCGACAGGTGCATATTTCACTCCGAAATATTTATTTACTTCAGTATTTCCGGTATATTTAGTAACAGGTATATAATTAATAATTCCATCAACAAAGTCCGGTATAAAAGTGCTAATTCCAGTATTAATAGTTATTAACCGGGAGCAAATATTTTTTAATTTACGCCCTTTCTCTGCTGGAATAGTACTAGCATCTCCGGGTTTAATAGTATCCAGAAAGCCCAATTTGAATTCATTGGGAGGCAACTCATCTCGAAACACATCAACTGCTTCCGGTTTAAATTGGTTTAAAAATTGCCAGGCAGAATCCGAAAAATGACCTGTAATAGATATTTTTATTTGTGAATTCATCTTTAATAACTGTTTAATTATATCCAGGCCTCGCTTAAGGTGACCATTCCCTACAGCTGGATAAGAATCACAATAATATATTAGATCAGCATTATTCGACATAACCTTCCTCAACCAGAAACTGAACAAATCTCAAATCCATTAAACTATCTATATCAATTCCATAAGGTTCAGGTATAATATAAGGATAAGAACGCTTGCCATACCAGTTCCATGTCGATTTCATCACTTCCCATTGAATCATCTCTATAGCCCCATTTAATTCATAATATTGAGATAACTCCTGACGGTTTTTGTGCATCGTAGATTGTTTAACAAATTGGTTCATATAGCCATGCTCGGGCAAGGTATTTACCCGGCCCGGGATGTAGCCGGTTTTATTAACTGAAACTACTGAATAGGCATCTTTTTTGAAAAAAACATCAAAAGCCTCCCTGATATGGATTCCTTTCCGTAAAGGATTGGTAGGTTGTAAATAAAGAAAAATATCATATGTCTTATCATTCTGCTCGACCCATTGCATAGCATGTTTAATCACCTCTATCATTTGAGCTGCATCAGTAGCCAAATTTTCGGGACGCATAAAGGGCGCTTCAGCACCGTATTTATTGGCAACATCCGCAATTTTTTTACTATCAGTAGAAACAATAATTCGATCACAAATTTTACTGTTTTGTGCCGCCTGGATCGTATAGGCCAACATCTCTTTGCCAGCTATTTTTCTAATATTTTTATCCCTTATAGATTTTGAGCCGCCTCTAGCCGGAATAAATGCCAACACACTTTTCTCTTTAATCATCAAGCAGACTCCATTTTATCTGTTCATCTTTTGCTATATCTGTTTTTAATTGTTTCCCAATCACATTTTTAAATTCTATGGGGCTAATACCATCTCCAGGTCTTTTATACTCAAGGTCATTGCTAGTAAGGATTGTTCCGGAATTCATATCTTTTGCAGCTACTATACTTCGGCGCATATCATTCAATTCATCCTTCTCCTGTGAAGAAAGTTGTTTACCATCGGCTTGTAAAGCTTTGTTTATATCATTTCCTAGCTTTACTATTTTAGAAAATATTGGCGGGGTTGCCGAAATACTTTGATCCGGTCCTGGTAATTTTTGATCAATAGTGAAATGTTTTTCTATAATTTCTGCTCCGCGTGCGATAGCTCCCAGAGCTAAATGAAATCCAAGCGTATGGTCAGAGAATCCAATCGGACCTGAATGCAAAAGCTGTAATTGATCAATAGCTTGAAGATTTGCCAGTGCCGGCGGTGTGGGATAGAGAGATACACAATGAAGCACAGATAAATCTATATTCGGGGTCTTATCTCTGATAAAATTTATAGAGCTCTGTATTTCATCAATTTTAGCCCCTCCTGTAGAAAGGATTACTGGCTTATTTTTCGTCAATATATGCTCAATTAACGGATAGTTGGTTAAATCTCCCGATGCTATTTTAAATCTTTTCACACCAATTTCTTCTAGCCATTCAACACTCTCCCGATCAAATGGAGTGGACATAAATTCAATCCCAATGTTATCACATAATTTTTTAATTTCACGATGAAAGCGTTCATCGATACTCACTTTTCGCCAGAAATCGCCAACAGTTTTAACCTTTGAAAAGCCGAATCCATCTACAGGATTTTCAAATGTATGCCTCGCAATAAGTTTTTCTGCTTGAATAGATTGGAATTTTACAGCATCTGCGCCGGCTTCCTGAGCAGCCCTTACCATTTGCCTGGCCAGTTTTAAACTGCCATTATGGTTTAAACCGATTTCTGCTATATAAAACATAAACAACCTTATATTAGCTATTTATCAAACTAATTAATGTCTTTATTCGAGAGTTATCAACAAAATTATTCACAAAAACGGTACTTATCAACATAACCCCTATACTTCCCTGCAAGCGAGGGATATTCAGATTTCCAGATTTCCACAACACGGTTATAGATTTTCTGGTCCACTATCCTCTTACCAATTACAAAATCATAACTTTTGTTAGTAAAAAATTTTTTAAATTGAAGTAAACTATCATCTTTATCCCTGGTAACTCCACCACCTAGCAGGCAGTTAGAAAGCCCATCCTTCATTTGCTTTAGGAAAGCCCTGTGAAATAGATATTTGTTAACAAGTCCGGAATTATTAACATCTATATTCCTTGCACCATGATGGTAGTAGGCTGTGTTTTTATATTCTAAAAAAATGAGACCGGCAGCCAATTTTCCCTCTTTCCTCGAATAGACTAGGTATCCATACTGCTGGATAAGCTGATAGAGTCTCTTAAAATACTTGTCACTAAATAAATAGTAGTTATCAACATCCATCTCCTGCATATGTTGATAATACAGCTCAAAAAAATCATAAATCTCTTTTTTTGAACTGGTTATATTGACATCAAAATCTTTTCTTTGGGCCTTATTTAAATACGTCTTTAATCTTGAACTATAAATAGCAGATAATTCGGCTGGCTTATCCGGAAAGTCTATATACACATATTCCTTAACAGGCACATTTTGGATCCCATCTGCAGTATAATCATCATTTTCTAAGATAGGATTATATCTTATTATCTCCGATATTACCTTTTGCTCACTATAAATTTCACCAAGACCTTCCTGGGCTAAATTCAAAAAACCTTTCGAATCTGAAAAAATTAGAGGCCCTGTATAGCCAAATACAGAGCTAACATCATGATAGTTTTGATCAACTTTTTGCTCACCGATCCTATCAATTTTTCTTAGCATAAAAGGATAAAAAAACAAATTTGCACCTTGACAATGCACAAAAAGCCGGGCCTTTCCATCACCATTAGATTCCAGGACTCTGTGATAATCCGGTGTAAAGTGGATATGCTGGTGCGTCTCCGGTAATTTTTCAAAGTAATGCCACCAGCGTTCTGCATCATCAGTTGTTAAGATTTCCATACTCATAATGCTTTCTTTAACATCTCGACTATATAATCAATATCACTCTCTTGCAGAGTTGGGAACATCGGCAAAGTGATCTCATTGCGAGCAATATATTCCGTCTTGGGCAACGCAACTGCATCATTTTTATAGATCGAAAACTCATGAATAGCCGGATAATGCACCGAGGTTTGAATTCCCTGTTCTTTCAAATAATTTCTTATATTTTCCCTTCTCTGTATATTTGAACTCTTTAAAACAATTGGAAAAATATAGTTGGTTGAGCGCCCTTGATAATTTTGAAACGGTACAATTATATCATTAATAGAATGTAAAGCCTGCACATAGTAATCTCTAACGTGCTGTAATTGGTTCATATCCCGCTCTAGTTTTTCAAGCTGGGCTAATCCCAGTGATGCTCTAATATCATCCATTCTATAATTATATCCCAGCTCGATTACATCATAGGCATTATTACCATCCTTGCGATTATAGGCCAGGGAAGTCATGCCGTGGGAGCGCAGTAATTTGGCCTTTTTAAAATAATCTTGATTATCCGTAACCAGCATTCCTCCTTCACCCGTACTAATATTTTTATTAGAATAAAAACTAAAACAACCAATATCTCCAATTGCTCCCAATTTTTTGTTCTCATAGGTTGCCAGGGGAGCGTGGCTGGCATCTTCAATTATTAACAAATCATTATTATCAGCAATCTTTTGAATGGCTTCCATATTCGAACCAAATCCAGCATAATGCATCGGAATTATCGCTTTGGTTGTGGGACTAATTCTTAGCTCTATCTCAGCCGGGTCAATGGTAAGGTCTTGTAAGTCTATGATATCACAAAAGACCGGTTTAGCTCCGGCATACCTCACAACATTAGCAGTTGCTACAAAAGACAAAGAAGGAACCAGGACTTCATCGCCAGCCCCAATTCCAGCCGTTACCAGAGCCAAATGAAGAGCAGCCGTACAATTGGTAGTAGCCAGAGAATACTTGCTACCTATCTTTTTGGCAAACTGTTCTTCCAATTTTTCACATTTAGGACCGGTAGAGATCCATTTTGAATCTAACGTATGTTTAACTGCTTGCAGTTCCTGTTCGCCATAGTTCAAATTAAACAGAGGTATTTTTTTTGACATATATTATTTTCCTGTATATTTATCTCCATATAGACATGAAACTTACTCAAATATTCTTATAAATAAAAGTTGTAGGTCGAGAGAGACCACATATAATTTTCGATCTCTATATACAGAATTCCTGCCCTCGTAATTTTCTATAATATGTTTAATCTAAACAAAAACAATCTTATAATTGCAATATATAATTTGATTTAACAATAGTAATCAGATTCTAAAATAAAACGAAAATATTACAAATGTGGAAAGCGTATTTAGTCGAGTTGCAAAATGGAGAGTCGCGAAGTGGTTTTTTGTTTCCATGGTAAGTTATCCATTTTGTTCTTTGATTTTGTATATTGCCTCATTCTAATAGATCAAAAGCAAGAAATATTCTTGTACCACTTGACCACTCGACTTAATACGCTTTCCGGCTTCCAGTTTCCATTTATCCCAAGATTCAAATTTGGTCTCTTTCTATTTTCTGCGGGATCGGAGGCTCTGATATAAGAAATATAGCCCCACCAAATAAGTTGTTGCAAAACCTGACCAAAAATTTTATAGATACTGAAAAGCATAACAATTGAAATCTTTCTGGATCAATGTTTTTTCCTATCTATTTTTCCGGATCACATTTCATTTGAGATAATACTTGAGCTTCTACTAAAACCCGCTTAATATTACTACGATTTTGTAGTTTGATATTTTTACATTTCAATTTTGTGGGTGGTTTTATGAAAAATCAGGTTCAATCCAATCAAAACCCTTCTGCTCAACTCCTGCTAAAAAAACTCGATGTCTTGATCGAGATCAACAAAGCCGTAAGTCGTAGTCTGAAATTGAATGATTCCCTGGAAGCCTGTTTAAAAATATTACAGGAATCCTATAATATTCATTCCGGTGCAATTTTCATAGTGGAAGACAATAATACAGTGCGGCTGGTTGCATCTATAGGCTTAAAAGTTCCTCAAAATGAAGATGGTAGAATTATGACCGGCGGATTAACCAATAAAGTTATCAATACCGGCAAACCAATCACAGTACCCCAGGTTAGCAAAGAGCCTCTTTTCTTGAATCAATTTCAAACCTGGAACAAAGCCGAAGATGGTGAATTATCCTTTTTCTCAGTACCAATTGCTCTCGATTATAAAACCTATGGAGCTCTCAGTATCTGTCTGCCTTTTAAAAAGAAACGTGATTACGAAACGACACGGGATTTCTTTTTTCTTGTGGCTTCCGCTCTTCTGCAACCAATTCGTGTTGCCGATGTGATTGCTGCTGAACGCAAAAAACTTATGGATGAGAACACTTTACTCAAACATAAACTGGAAGAGAAATTCAGTTTTCATAATATTATTGGCAATAGCCATGAAATGCAGGAAGCTTTGGAGAAAGTAGCTCAGGTTGCAAGGGCCAATACAGGCGTTTTATTAAGAGGAGAGTCAGGAACAGGAAAGGAGCTATTTGCGGAAGCGATCCACTATAATTCAAACCGTAAAAAACAGCCTTTTGTGAGAGTGAATTGTGCTGCAATCCCGGAAAATTTGATCGAATCCGAATTTTTTGGTTATGAAAAAGGTGCTTTCACCGGAGCAGAAAAACGCAAGCCAGGTCGCTTCGAAGTGGCTAACGGGGGGACAATTTTTCTGGATGAAATTGGAGACCTCTCTTTGCAGGCTCAAATCAAATTGTTGCGAGTTTTACAGGAAAAACAGTTTGAAAGAGTAGGCGGCAATGAAACCATCGATGTTGATGTCCGCATAATTGCAGCCACAAATGCCAATCTGGAGGATTTAATAGAGAAAGGTAAATTTCGCGAAGATCTTTATTATCGCTTAAATGTCTATCCGATCTACTTGCCGCCTCTGAGAGAAAGAAAAACCGATATTTCCTTAATGGCTGATCATTTTATGCTTGAATTTGCCAAGAAACACAAAAAACCAATTAAACGCATTTCAACTCCTGCCATAGATATGTTAATGAGTTATCACTGGCCGGGTAATGTGCGCGAATTAAAAAATTGTATTGAACGGGCTGTTCTGGTATGTGAAGATCAGGTCATTCATAGCTACCATCTACCACCCACTCTTCAGACAGCTGAAAGCAGCAATACTCAAACCAAAATGTCACTTGAAGACTCTGTTGCCTCTTATGAAAAGGAAATAATCCAGGACACCTTAAAATCTACCCGCGGGAATCAAGCTCAGGCTGCCCCGCTTCTTGACTCTACAGCCAGAATTATAGGTTATAAGATCGACAAATATAATATTGACGTTGACAGGTTCAAAAACTAACAATTTACAAGTATAATTATTTATAAGCTAATATTTAGGTAACACTCTTGGAGTGATAGGCCCCATTTTTTATATTTTTTTAATATTCGATTTCCATTAGTTTAAGGATAATTGCTTTTTGAGCATGCATCCGGTTTTCAGCTTCATCAAACACGATAGAGCGTTTACTCTCCATAACTTTATCAGTAATTTCTTCCCCCCGATGAGCAGGTAAACAGTGCATCACATAATAATTATCCTTAGCACGCTTTAGCAGTTCTTTACTGATCTGATAATTTTGAAATTTTTTCTTTTTTTCAGCGGCCTGGTCTTCTTCCCCCATGCTGGCCCAAACATCAGTGTAAATTATATCCGCATCTTCCACAGCTTCTTCCGGATCCCGAACAACATCGATTTTGCTAAGACCCTCTTCCCGTGCTTTTTTTACAACTTCAGTATCTGGCTCAAAACCTTCAGGAGTAGCAATAGCGAAATGCATTGAAAGACGAGCAGCTAAATTGATCCAGGAATGAGCAACATTATTACCATCCCCTATAAAAGCCACTTTCAGATCATTTAGATCACCACGATGTTCTTGAATGGTCATAATATCCGCCATTATCTGACAGGGATGATTAAAATCGGTCAGACCATTGATCACCGGTACAGAAGAGTATTCTGCCAATTCCTTAATATGCTCATGATCAAAAAGACGGGCCATAATAATGTCATCATACCTGGATATAACCCGCGCAATATCCTTGATCGCTTCCCTTTTACCTATACCGATATCATTGGGCCCCAGAAAAATAGCGTGTCCACCTAGTTGCTCCATACCGGTTTCAAAGGATACCCTAGTTCTTGTAGAAGGCTTGGCAAATATCATAGCCATGGTCTTATACCGCAGAGGCAGAAATCTTTCACCGTTTTTAATCGAACGTTTAACTTTGGCAGCCAGATTGAGTGTCTGGTGGATCTCTTCACCGGTAAAATCAGTGATATGAATAAAATCTCTTTTCATCTTTTTCCTCATTAAATAGAATTTTGTTTATAATACGTATCTGCTCAGATCTTTATCTTCAATCAGATCGGCCAGTTTTTCTACTACATCCTGTTTTGTGATATTAATTGTATCATGCTTCTTATCGGGAACTTCAAAAAGTATTTCATCAAGTAATGTCGAAAGCACTGTATGTAATCGGCGAGCACCAATATTTTCCATACGATTGTTAGCTTTTTCCGCAATAGATGCAATTTCTGATACTGCATCCTCTTCAAATGCCAGATCAACATCTTCAGTTTCCAAAAGAGCCTGATACTGTTTTAAAAGAGCATTTTTAGGTAATTGCAGAATTTTGACAAATTCCTCCTTGCCCAAACTACTCAATTCCTGTCTGATTGGAAAACGGCCCTGTAATTCCGGAATTAGATCAGAAGGTTTTGACATATGGAAAGCACCGGCAGCAACAAATAAAATATGGTCGGTTTTAACAGTTCCATATTTGGTTTGTACATTTGTACCTTCAACAATCGGTAGAATATCGCGCTGGACTCCCTCCCGGGAGACATCAGCACTTTTGCCTTGTGATGAATCGCTGGTTGCCGCAATTTTGTCTATTTCATCCAGAAAAACAATTCCCGACTCCTCAGTACGATTAATAGCCTGCTCTTTGATCCGATCCATATCGATCATTTTTTCAGCTTCCACCTCTTGAAAAATTTCCCGGGCTTCTTCCACAGTTACTCTTCTTTTTTTCTTTTTATTAGGAAAAGCATTACCAATGATTTCCTTAATATTCATGCCCATTTCTTCCAAACCGGAAGGACCAAAAATCTGCATTGTAGGATTGGAACTCTTTCTAACGGAAATTTCTATGACTCGATCTTCGAGTTCTCCATTTTCCAGCATTTTCCGAAACTTTTCACGTGTCTTTTTGAAGTGCTGGTCCTTTTGTTCAAGATCTTCACTGTCTGACTTTGAGGGTAGCAAATGGTCCAGGATCCTCTCTTCAGCCATCTGTTTAGCTTGCTCTTCTACTTCCTTCATGCGTTCCGCTTTGACCAAATTGATCGCATTGCTGGCCAGGTCTCGAATCATAGTTTCCACACTGCGGCCCACATATCCAACTTCTGTAAATTTTGAGGCCTCGACTTTAACAAAAGGCGCGCGGGCTAAATTTGAAAGCCGGCGAGCAATTTCCGTTTTTCCCACCCCGGTAGGGCCAATTAGAATTATATTATTGGGAAGAATATCATCTTTAATTTCGCCCTGAACCTGTTGCCGGCGCCACCTATTTCGCATGGCAATGGCCACGGCTCGTTTGGCTTTATCCTGGCCGATAATATAATTATCAAGTTCTTTTACTATTTGTTTTGGTGTTAATTCTTGATTTTTCATAAATCCATCACTGTAAAATTATTGTTTGTATAAATACATATTTCAGAAGTAATCCGCAACGCTTCTTTAACTATTTGATGGGCATCCAAATCCGAATATTTGGTTAGAGCCCGGGCAGCAGCTGTTGCATAGGGTCCACCCGAGCCTATGGCTACGATATTATCATCGGGTTCAATCACATCTCCATTTCCGGAAATTATAAGCATGGTATCTTTATCCATGACTGTTAAAAGGGCTTCCAGCTTGCGTAGATATTTATCAGTGCGCCACATCTTGGCGAGCTCAATCGCGGCTCTGGCAACATCTCCGTTATACTTGTCAAGTTTACCTTCAAATTTTTCAAAAAGGGTAAATGCATCCGCCGTAGCTCCTGCAAATCCAATCATAACCTTATCATCATATATTTTACGGACTTTTTTAGTTTTATGTTTCATCACTGTCTCTCCCTGAGTGACCTGACCATCACTTCCCAGGGCTACCTCATCATCCTTCTTCACTCCAATCACTGTAGTGGACTGAATTTTATCTTTACTATTATTCATCTATTATTCCTGTTACTTGCTTGACTTTAAATATTTCAACAGTTCATTATCTGTAGAAAGAAGAAGTGTAGAGGAAGAGTCTATAGCTTTTTCATAAGTGGTCAGAGTTCGGGTGAATTCATAAAAATCTCTTGAAGTTGCAGACCTGTTATAGGCTTCAGCATAAATTTCAGTAGCTTTACCATCAGCTTCTCCTCGAATTTTTTGTCCCTTACGATAGGCTCCGGATAATATCTCTTTTCTCTTCTGTTCGATCTTACCCATTATTCTTTCTCTTTCGCCCTGACCAATAGCACGATATTTTTCAGCTATTTTCTTTTGTTGTGCTATCATCCGCTGGTATACTTTTTTCTGAACCTCTGTATTGTAATCTATTCTTTTGAATCTAAAATCAACAAGTCTAATACCCAGTTCTGTCTCTTTTAGAACATCTTTCACATGTTCTATAATATTTTCACGAATTTCATCACGCTCACCATCAATTACAATATGTTCTCTCACTTCCAGAGAATCTTTTTGAGCAGCTTCTTTAATATCCGTAGGTTCCTCTTCTTCTTTAACTGTCACTACTTCCATCTCTCTTCTTCGACTTCTAACGATATTAGGCAAGGTATGGACAGCAATTTCATCACGAATAGCACCGTCAACAATATCATCGAGGCGTGACTGAGCCTGAGATTCAGCGTGGACAGATTTAAAAAATTCCAGTGGATCCACTATTTTCCAGCGGGCATAGGTATCAATATGGATAAACTTATTGTCTT
>JAIPHI010000047.1 GCA_021735285.1 Fidelibacterota bacterium
CGGAAGTATCAGTTAAGGAAGGTAGCCCTAAATAGAAACCCATCATTAAAGCAAAAGTACCATTTAACCCGAATTGATATTCTTCCGGATTGTCAAGTTCACCAAATACTTCTTCCCAATTGTCATATTGAATATAATTCTGGGTCTCAGGTAAAACTATAGCATCTGTTACATAATGGTTTCCATCATTAACCTCGATTCCATTGCTTAGACCTAGATATTTTTTAAAATCTGGTAATCCCATATAGGCGGATTTAATGTCTTTAGGGGTGGGGTCCAAATCAATATTATAAATTTGTCCCAATCCCGCATGGAAGACAACAACGATGTCATAAGATCTGTAATTTATATCATCATCTGCTATCCGGACGGCATCCCGAATTAATTCATTAAGCCTAATCTCGACCGAATCCTCTTTTAAAAAAGGATGATAATAGGCCATTTCTTTTGCCAATTGATAAGATCCATTCTTTGATTGAGGATAAATTTTAGAATTGACCGTGTCTATCTGAACCATTCCGGAAGAAGCCTTTTTATAATAATTTGCCAGGGCTCGAATATGATCTTCAAAATAACTCTTATCATGAGGCGGAGGATCAACAGGTAAGGGTTGAAGCAAGTCCATATCCACACTATCCTTTGAGAGTAAAAACTGACCATTACCACTGGTAGCTTCGTTATTATCCGGAGGAAAAGATATTCTTATTCCACACAGTTTAATGTTTTCCTGACCATAGGATAAGCCTATCCCTACAATTAATAGTAATAATAAAATTTTATTATTCATTATTGATATTTATGTTATAATTAAAAAGAGATATTGACTGCAAAATGCATTGTATTGGCTCTGGGATGGCCTTGTTCGCCAGCAGTATAACCAAAATCAAAGCCCATTCCAGCATATCTTAAACCTGCTCCAAAAGTTGGCACCGGCCATTTATCATTCATGGTGATATCTCCGGACTTATCATAAATAAATCCCAATCTGACTGCAAAGCGGTTTGCATACCAGTATTCAATACCGAAATTATGAACAAGTTTGTCTAATTCATTCCTAATATCTCCGTCATCAGTATCTCCATCTTCATCATCTTCTCCAATACCGTCTGCTTTCGAATCATGTAATAAAAGCCAATCATCAACCCATGAAGTGAAAATCGCTGTGTACCAGGGTTCAGAATGAGCTGCTTCCCAGCGTCCATCTTCGTTATATTCTCCCGAAGGGCCTACATAATCGCCATCTTCACTGTAATAACCTACTTTTCCATCTCCATCTACGTCTCTGTCCGGATATTTTGTAACTAATAACTTGTTAAGGTCATAGGCAATCTTGAATGAGTTGTATTCACCATTAATTTCATAATTAAAACCAAGTTTTAAATTGGTAGGCATAGGGTCTGCCTGAGCTGCATCAATAAAAGTGATCTTATTTCCAATATTTTGGACACTAATACCAAGAGTCAGATTTTTCAATAAAAATTCTTTTCTCAAATAGCCTATATCAAAGGCAAAATTGGTTGCATTGCCATCCCCTTCTTCTCCTACAGCTCCTCTATCGGTAAGATGCTGATGGATCAACTTAACATTCAATCCAAAAGAAGTCGTTCGCGATAAACGTGTCCCATAAGATCCTGTTGCAGCCAGCATATAAGATCTAAAAGTGCCTAGCTTATTACCCTGTTCATCGGTTCGGGTCTGCTCCCCTAAATTCATGATAGTCACATTTCCACCAATAGTACCATAGTCAGAAAAATATTGTTTATAACCTATAAAATCATAGTATAGATCACTCGCCAGATTTGGCAACCATTTAGTATGCATCATGGCCAGTTCTCTATCTGATTGGAAACCCAATCCGGCCGGGTTGTAATAAGTTGCATAAGCATCATCCGCTATGGCACCACCTACTTCACCCATGCCTGCTGCACGAGCACCTGGTCTGATAAGTAACCAGACTGCACCAGCTTCTCCTTGTGCAAATGCACTAGCACAAAATATTAATATAAGGGGTATAATTAATAGATATCTCTTCATATTATCCTCCTGTTAATAATAAAAAACCGGCAAAACCGGTTGTACTTCTCCATTAAATAATGAATTAAAAACGATGTCTAAAGAAAACAGTTTATCAATGTTGTCTAATATTACTCCTTTATGTAACTTGGCAATTTAAAATCTAATCGTTCAATAAACAAGCAAATTATATTTTGCAATTTCTCCATTTAAATATACAATCCAGTTAAGATTATGTTCCTTAATTATTGTCGAACTTGTTAATCTGATTGCGAAATTCATTCAAATCTTTAAATTTTTTATATACTGAAGCATATCTAATATACGCCACTTCATCCAGTTGACGAAGGCCTTTCATGACAAGCTCACCAATTCTCTTGGCTTCTACTTCTGATTTTCCATAATTTTCAATATCATTCTCTATTTGTAAAACCAGATGCTCAATTTTAGCTGCCGGAATTGGTCTTTTATTACAGGCTATTTGGATACTTCTCTCCAGTTTTGATCGATCAAAATTTTCTCTCGTATCATCCGATTTAATAACTTTAAGCGGAAATCCCATGACATGTTCATACGTAGTAAATCTGCGGTTACAAGCATTGCATTCCCGGCGTCTTCTAATGGCTTTATCCTTTTGCGCAGAGCGAGAATCAATAACTTTATTATCACTAGAACCGCAATAGGGACACTTCATAATCAGATATCCAGTTTATCATATAATGGAAATTGGCTACAAAGTTCTTGAACTTCCATTTTTACTTGTTGTTTAACTTCTTTATTATCATAATTATTAACGACCCGGTCTATAAGACCAGCAATGATTTTCATTTCCTTTTCCTGCATACCCCGGGTGGTGAGAGCAGGTGTGCCTAAACGGACCCCACTAGTTACAAAGGGACTGCGTTTATCAAATGGGACCATATTCTTATTAGTTGTTATCCCAGCTTCTTCCAGGGCCTGCTCGGCTTGCTTGCCGGTTAGATTTTTATTTTCCAGATTAATAAGGATAAGATGATTATCCGTGCCTCCTGAAATCAAATTAAAATCTTTTTTATTCAGCTGCTCCGCAAGAGCTTTTGCATTTTTCACTATCTGTTGACAATATGCTTTAAATTCCGGCTTTAAACCTTCTCCGAATGCCACGGCTTTTGCAGCAATAATATGCATCAAAGGCCCTCCTTGAATACCGGGCATGACATTGGAATTAATAATCTCAGACATCATCTTTATGCGTTTGGTCTTCCGGGTTTTGATTCCCATAGGATTTTCATAATCTTTACCCATCAAGATCAGCCCACCTCGCGGGCCCCGTAAAGTCTTATGAGTAGTGGAAGTCACTGCATGAGCATATGGTAAGGGACTGGGATGCACACCTGTAGCGATCAATCCGGCAGGATGCGCCATATCGGTAACAAAATAGGCACCAACATCATCCGCTATTTCCCGAAACTTTTCAAAGTCAATGAATCTCGGATAAGCACTGGCTCCGGCTATAATCATTTTTGGTTGATGTTCCTTCGCTTGAGTAGCCACTTGATCATAATCTATTCTGCCTGTGTGTTCATCAACTCCATAGGAGACAATATTGAATAGCTTACCCGAAAAATTAACAGGACTACCGTGAGTCAGATGCCCACCATGATTAAGATTCATACCCAGGACCGTATCACCTGGCTTTAAAAAAGAAAAGTAAACTGCCATATTAGCCTGGGAACCAGAATGAGGTTGAACATTGGCATAGTCAGCATCAAATAACTTTTTTGCACGCTCAATTGCCAGATTCTCTGCTTTATCTACTGCTTCGCAACCGCCATAATACCTTTTCCCAGGGTAACCCTCTGCATACTTATTAGTCATCGTACTACCAGCAGTCTCAAGCACAGCATCACTTACAAAATTTTCCGAAGCAATTAATTCCAGAGTGAACCTTTCCCTTTGCACTTCGTCATTGAGCGTCTGCAAAACCTTCGGGTCTTGTTGTTTCAGCTGCTGATAATCCATATATTTATCCTCTAAATTTATATTTTTTTAGTTTATTTCTAATTTTAAAAAGTGAACTAAGAATTTATTCCCTTTTTTAAATGCCTATAATTTACTAAATACTATCAAAGTGCATTTATAATAATTTCTCAAATACTGACAAAACAAATCTCCCAGTTCATTATGTATTATCGGACAGGATTAAATTTAGTTTAATCTTTTTGAGCAGATTCTTTTATCCAGTCATAACATTCTTTACGGGGAGTATAATCATTTCTTCTCGAGCCATCCTGATTGTAACGATTCATAAACCAATCTTGAGTCGTAGGAATTAAATAGTTTTCCAGCCGATCGATGCGGCTTTTAACAGCGGTAAAACCAAACTCCACTGCTTTCTCATAGTAGTCATAGGCAATTTTATATACTAATTTATCCTCAAATCCAGGTTGCTGACCGCCCCGACAATTTTCTGCAGCATCATAATAAACGTCACCAGCAAGCTTGTATGACAGACCACACTCTTTTCTAGATATCGCTTTTTTGGCCCACTCTGTAGCGTTTGCATACTCACCTAGACTTATATATTTATCAACAATTTTTTGAATGTTCTTAATATCCTGGGGTGAAATTTGATTAGCAATGTGAGACCAGGATTTTATTGCTTCTTGAGGTCTATTAATACTGGTATAGCAATCAGCCATATTATTCCAGGCTTCATAATTATTCCTATCTATATTAGTAACTTCTTTGTAAACGGCAATCGCTTGTTGATATTTTTCTCTTTCTTTGAGAGCATTGGCATAATTAAGACCTGTTCTTACTGATCTGTTATTTTCCCAGGCGTCTTTTTGCACAGTAATTACATCTTTGCCCATATTTTCCAGAGCAGTCATTTTATCGTTAATTGCCTGCTTGTCATCCGGATTTATTTCCAGAATTTTATCCGTATAACGTAGGACCTCTCGATAATTTTCCTGCTGGAAATTTAATTTAACTAAAGTTCTTAGATAATCTAAATTATCCGGATACATTTCATGCAGCTTTTCATACTGTCTAATCTGTTGATCAGATTCTCCTAATCTACCATGCACGTAAGCCAGATTTTCCCGTAAATATTCATTTTCAGGTAAATATTCCAGACCTTCCAGAAAAACGCCCGCTGCCGAATCATAGTAAGTTTCATTATTCTTAGCCAAATTCATATATGCTCTTCCATAATCAATGTAGATATCTTCGGCATATGCTTCAGCACAATTATTTTCAATCATCCTTTTAAAATTTACAATGGCCCTTTTCCAGTTTCTATTATTGTAGTAGTTCCAGGCAAAACTTAGATATCTATCACAAACATCACTATCGTAGCTTGTATCTTCTTCTTGTGTTTCCTCTTCTGTAACCTGTGCCTCTTCACCACCTTCTTGCGGGGGAGGAGGTACACACTGATTGAGAATTAATAGGGAAAAGCTAATTAGAATTAATAACCCTACCATTAATTTTCTTGTCTTCATTTCTAACTCCTGCTATTGTTTATTTTCTTAATGCATTATTAAACCACAAACCACCACTTGTGATTTCGAAATTTATAGTTATCTTATTCTCTTTACCAATTTCCGAGTCAAGAAAGCCATCAGCAATCGAATAAATCAAGGAAATATCCAGCCTGCTATAATCATTATAAAAAGGTAGTCCTAAACCTAGACTTACTCCTTTTTCTGTATAACTTTGGCCATATCCATTTTCCTCTAGTGGTCTAAACCCTTCTTTTCGATAGAAGCCTCCTAATCTATAATACATTCTTTGTAATAAACCAGGATTAAACTCCTGTGAAGGCTGCTTCTCCAGACCAGCCCCAATCAAGTAGGCATCATTATATTTCCCTGAACCCAGGACTGTTAGCTGCGAAAGTGAATTTGGTAAACTAGAATAATTAATATCAGCGGTTGCAATTAAGCCTGGTTTAATATGTTTTTTAACACCTATTTGTAAATTGGATGGATAATCAATGCTTTTATAATCTAATGTATCATCTTTCCCAATATGATAATCAACAATTTGGTCATATTTAAAATCTAGATTCCGATCATAATATAAAGAAATGGCATAATTATCAGGCACATCCCAGTTTAAACCGAATCCTAATTGACGGCCTTTAATATTATTGATCTTATTGTAATAATACAGACTGGATTCTCCTTCCGTCTTAATGCGGGTTGAATATTTTCCAAACAGAAAATTAGCTACCAGCCCTGCACTGAGATATTCTGTCACTCTATAACCAGCACCTAAAAAGAAATCCGAAACCCCTCCATTCATTATAATACTATTTTCGAAATCAAGAGATTCGTCAAAAAATGAAACATGATCCGTAATTATACTTTTGGAATTAACTCGAAATAACGATTTTAATCCAAAAGCAAGGCCACTATAATTCCCTATTGGCATTTTTATAGTAAATCCCTCCAGGCTGGTTGTTTTATAATTGCCGTTAATTTTTGAGCTGCTCATACTTGAATAATCGAGCTTGCCCTGTAAGGATACGGTGTTAAAACTATGCCACATACCGGGATTATAAGAAGTGACCTGCAGTGAATCATAGATTGCAGAACCGGAATATCCCATAGCTTCCATACGAGTACTGGAATTTATATAGCTCTTCCCCATACCATAAGGATAGTAAAAAGAATTCTGTGCCTTTAAAGATATTAGACTTAAAAGCACAACAACTCCTATCAGGATTTTATGGAAATAATTTTTTTTCATATATTTTATTTAGTCTTTTATTTCTTGGTTAGCAGTTAATATCTTTAAATCATATTTTTTGTTTTTAATATAGAAGCGGGTGATATCAGGCCCCACATCTTCACACCAGATTACAAACTTAAGTTTCTTTCTTTCTGCCTGAATTGCATTTTCAATAAAGGCTTTTACATCAAGCGTTATAGTACTATCCTGATCATCATTATAAACATAACTTGTATTCCTATCTGAGCTATCTATTTCACTTAAAACAAAATCTGTATCAACCTCAGTTATCGACAATGGTATTCCCGAGTTATAATCTACTACTTCTCCGGCTTCTATTTCTAGATTTGCTTTAGTTACTATGGTATTTATTGAATAGGTTGTATCCAAAGCTATAGGGACTACTAAATATGATTCAAGACCTTCAGTAATTACATTTAAATCTGAGTCATCTTTCGAAATTTTCTTATAATTGATATCAGCAATATCAGCAGTAGGAGTCATATTTGTATAGGATGTATCATTATCTTTCCAATAACCAACTCTTAATTCCAGATATTCCGCATTATAATTTTGGGAATAGATTGTCTGAATCACTTCCTGTTTATTATCTGAATCTAAAAGTAAGGTAAGGCTCGAATTCTGGGTTAATGGTGCTGCCATTTTTTCGATAGGTAAGTCAATTGTAAAATAACTTGAACTGGTAAGAGAATCCTGGATTGTACTACTTGCAATACCTACCGTATCTTGATAAAACGCACTATAATCCACGTACTCACTTTCTGATATATTCAGATCATTTACTACCCGGGAGACTTTAATCTGCATATCAACCGAATCGCCTTCTCCCTGGTGGAGTTGATCAAAAGTATAAAATGTTAATGAAGCACTCACAATGCTATCTGCTTCCAGCTCATTGAAGCTACTTTCTGACAAATCATATTTAATAAATGAATTACATTTCACATCCTGATCTTCCCCTATATATAATAATCTATCATGCTGGTTATCGGGGTTCTCTAAATGCAAATCTACACTATTACCCTTAATTTTTCTAGTAGTAAATTCAGTGAAGGATTTATCTCGCAGTAACCCTGGTAATTTTTCCTCACATGAAAAATTCACACATAAGGTTAGAAAAATTAAACCTAATGATGTTAATTTTACAATCGACCTTATCTTGTTAAAAATAGATAATTGTTTAAATTTTTTCAATAATTTGATCAATCTCATCTGCAAGCTCTTCCCAGTCTTCTTGATTCGTATTTTCCAGTTCGAAAGTACTGATCTTATCCTGATTATCATCTAAAACATCTTTAAAACCACCTTTTTCATATTCTTTTTTCAAGTCACCTTCATGATTAATAAAAAGAACCTTATCTGATAATTGGATAGAAGCGGCAACAGCATCCAGTTCATTGCTCTGAGAAAGGTCCTCTGCAGCTGCTTTCAAACCAATTTTATCATATTCATCAAGGCTATATTGACTTTTATCAGATTTTGACATGATGGTCTGTACAACTTTTACATCCTCGAAATACTCATTATCCAGCAAATCTGATCCCAGAAACATAG
Organism: Fidelibacterota bacterium; assembly: GCA_021735285.1. GTDB lineage: Bacteria > Fidelibacterota > UBA2242 > UBA2242 > JAFGTP01 > JAIPHI01. Next base: position 8,311 of record JAIPHI010000047.1, read on the forward strand.
GAAGTAATGCCATTTGCCAGTCATTACAAACTATTACATCCGGTTTCCAACGAAGATAGTTCAATGTAGCCAGAGCTGCGGAAGAAAAATAGGCAAATCGAATAGCATTGGTATTTTCATCACTTTCCGGAGAGTATAACTTATTACGTTTAGAGGGCTTATAGTAATCTTCATTTTCCAGAAAATAGACCTGCACTTTAGTATTGGGTACAAAAGCAGATTTTACCGAGGCGTCAACTTCCTTGCCTTGAAAATTTAATTTCATATCTCTTAGTCGAATTACTTCTCTAAGTATATATCTCCTTTCACTAATGAATCCATATTTGGGCATCATTACCCTAAAATCCACTCCATTCTCAATAAAAACATTAGGAACTTCCTTTGAATAGGGGGATAAAATATAACTTTCTGCGAAAGGGACAATCTCTGAAGTCAAAAAATAAATTCTTTTACTCATAATTCCTTCATTTGTTTAATTGCCAGATTTACAAACTCACTATCCGGGTATTCATCGATCAACCTTTGAAAAATACTCCTGGCCCTGCTTTTGTCACCTGCTGCGACCAAACTTCGTCCCATGTTGTAAAGCGCATCATCTTTTTTATTACTATCTTCATAATTCAGCACTTCGACAAATTCTACGATTGCTTTATCATATTGTTTCATTGAATTGTAGCAAACACCAATCCAAAATTGGGCATTATCAGCCAGTGTACTTACGCTATCTAATTTAGATATTTCTCTAAAACCCAGAATAGCGTCTTCATAATTGCCGCGGTTATATAGCAATTTTGCCTGTTGATATTTGGTTCTAATCTCTATATTCTTATTCTCTTCCTTTTGATCTGTTTTGATACTATCAGTCTCTCCTTCGGATCTATTTTGTTGAACTAATGTTTCGGAATGGGTAGTACCCGTATCACTTTCTAATGCTTTTACTCTCCTGTTAAGTTCGTTAAGTTGGCTTTGAACGCTTCTGACATTAGAAAAAGCTTTGCTATTTACGTCCTCATCTCCAACTTTTCCATCATAGCCCTCAAGTCTTCTAATCTCTTTGAAAATAGCAACAATTCTATCCATTTGAATGATCAACGAATCTACTTCAACTTTGAGACTATTCACTTCACTTTCCAGAGAATCTACTCTTCTTTCTACTTTCTGTGTATCTTCTTTGTTATCCCCAAATAAAAAAGAACCGCCCTGTAGATTATAAATAGAAAATATAAAAATCATTACCACACAAAAAAGTTTAGCGGGCATTTTAAACAACTCTCCTCAATTTAGGCAGGTAAATTTATTAATTATGTTTTAGAAATACAAACAATACCGGTACCCTTGCCTTATTATCTATTATTTTAATTTTTCAGCAGTTTAACTTATAAATCAAATTCCTCTAATTCTCTATTCATATTAAAAATTAAGGCAATTATTATAAAGCAACTAGTCAAAAATGAGCCTCCATAGCTCAAAAATGGCAAAGGTAAACCGGTCACAGGCATGAGGCCAACCGTCATAGCAATATTGATCACAGTATGAAAAAACAGTATGCCTGTTAGTCCAATTATTACCAGCGAATTAAATTGCTCTCGTACTCTATAGGCCGCTTTAATACTCAAATAAATCAGTAAAAAATATAAAAGTAGAACAAAGGATACTCCCACAAATCCCCATTCCTCCCCAATTACAGAAAAAATGAAATCAGTTTTCTGTTCAGGTAAAAATTTAAGATGGGTTTGCTTTCCCTGGCAAAACCCTTTACCAAAAGCACCGCCACTCCCAATCGCCACCTGAGACTGAATTACCTGATACCCAGCGCCCTGAGGATCTGATTTCACATCGAACAAAGTTATAATTCTTTGCTGCTGATAGGGTCTTAGATTATTCCATAAATAAGGTGACACTGTTCCTAAAGCAAGATTTATAATAATAATCAGGATAAAATGCCAGTGTTTTATTTTTTTCAAATACAGAACACCAATAATAATGATTAACCAAATAAAAAAAGTGTAAAAATTGAAAGCGGTTAAAATACTAATTATAGGTGAAACCAGAATAAATATATTAACAAGATCAACCTTGGCCCAGATCATAATTGGAAAGAGTGTGAGAACATATATCATGGCAGTCCCAAGATCGGGCTGATTTAAAACAATCAAGGTTGGAATAATTGTCAGAATTAAAGGAATAACTAACACTTTAAACTCGGAATGTGAAAATTCCGTAGTAGTAAAATATTTTGCGATAGCAAGCACAAGAAGAATCTTCATTATTTCCGACGGTTGATAACTAAAACCTCCCATAGTAAGCCACCTATGCGCGCCCCCTGAAGATGGAAAGAGATATGGCAAAATTACTAATATCAATCCGGCTCCATATAACCAATAACTTACATTAAAGATAAATTCCTTTTTTATAACATACATTATAAAAACAATAAGCAGACCTAAAACCATCCAGATAATCTGACGTCCCACAGCTCTTTGAAAAAATGGTACTTCACTATTTGAAGAGGCACTATATATTGCAACCAGACCTATTCCACAAAGTAAGAAGACTACAATAAATATTTTTGTAGTTAATTTATTTATAATTTTTGAATTATCTCTGTACAACTATTTCTGCCCTATTTGTTGATTGTGAGACCAAAAATTATCTACATAATAATTGAATATCTTACCGGCAACCGGAGCAGCATCATGTCCACCGGAGCCTCCATTTTCCAGAATGATTGCTAATGCAATCTTGCTTTCTCCATCTTCAGCATAACCAACAAACCAGGCATGATTTTCACCATGTGGGTTTTGAGCTGTCCCTGTCTTACCATAGACTTCAACTGACCGAGCATTAGCCAAATTTGCAGTTCCCGCCGGATCATTGACAACTTCATGGAGAGCATGATTCATCAGTTCCCAGGTTGGGGGAGAAAAAGCTTCAATACTATCCTCTTCAGTGGTAAAAGTACGAAATTTCTCATTGTCAAAATACTTTAAACCGACATGCGGATGAACCAGCTTTCCGTCGGTAGCAAAAGCCGATATATATTTCACCATCTGAATAGGAGTGACCAAAACCTCTCCCTGTCCGATGACAATATTTAACTTATATCCCTCAGTCCAGCCATTTTCCCCATAGACTTTATTCAAATACTTTTTATCCGGTATATTACCTATATTTTCACCGGAAAGATCAATGTTAGTAGCCTGACCGAAACCGAATTTTCTAACTACGTTAGCCCAGAGATCAAGGTCCATTTTTCGAATTAATGTATAATAGTAAACATCACAGGATTGTTCAATCGATTTGACCATATCAACTTTACCATGCCCAAATTCACGCCAGCATTTAAAAGTTCTTCTCCCTAGTTTATAGGATCCTGGACAATTAACTGTCCAGGATGGATCTACTATATTATTTTTAAGAGCTCCCATAGATGCCATTAGTTTAAAAGTAGATGCGGGGGGATAGGTGGCACTCGAAATCCTGTTATACAGTGGACGTTCAGGATCGTATCTTAGTGAATCCCATACAGTTTTATCTATAATTCCACTAAAAATTCGGGGAGAATAGTCAGGTTTACTCACTGCGGCAAGTATTTCTCCATTATCAGGATTCATTACCACAATAGCACCTTTTTGTCCGGAAAGCGATTTCTCACATGTATCCTGTAAGCCCAGATCAATTGTGAGATAGAGGTCATTGCCAGGTTTGGGTTGCACATTTTCCTTACTCTCCAGCTCACCCTGAACTCGACCTCTGGCATTAACCTGGACATATTGATATCCCTGTTCGCCCCGTAATATAGATTCATATTGCCTCTCTACACCTTCCCACCCTACAAGGTCACCATAGCTATAACCATATTTCTTCAATTTTTTTAACGATTTCGAATCGATCTCTCTCAAATATCCTAAGACATGGGTTAAATTAACCGGGGAGGGGTAAGACCTATAGGGATCAAGTTTATAAATAACACCTGGAAGTTCCAGTTTATGCTCTTCGATTTTAGACAATACACTAAATTCAACACCCTTGGCAACCAAAGCCGGTTTAAAACGCCCGCGCCAGTTATTTTGCACTCTTTTTTTAATAGTTTGTTCGGAGACTCCTATAATCTCACCCAGACGCCTATAATACTTATTTACAGAATCAATTTCAAAAGGAATAATGAACACATTATATTGAAATTTATTATCGACTAAAATATTACCACTACGGTCATAAATGATTCCTCTTGGCGCTTCTAAGGAGACCATTCTAACTCGATTATCTTCGGCAATTCCACTATATTTATTATGTTGCTTGATTTGAATTTGATAAAATCTATAAAGAAGAGTAAGAAATACAATGGCGACAATAGACAAGGTGATATTTTTTATATTTTTTGATATTTGATAAGGAAAAAAAGTCATGATACCCTATTTTTTCGAGGATAAATATTATCGACAAGAACGTAAACAACAAAAGTATAGAGGCTCGAAGGCAAAACATATCTTAACACTATATACTGCAATTCAAGCTGGGCAGAATTATAGTAAATTGTGAACAAAATTATAAAATGAATCAGAATGATCGTCAGAATGATAAAGTAATAATAAAACACTCCCATACTACTTTTTTTGTTTCGCAAAAATCCACTAATGAACCCTGCAATAGTTTTACTCAGAGCTGATAATCCAAATAACATGCTGATGCCTATCCCATCAGCCACCAGACCAATCAAAAAGCCCAGTAACTCACCCTGGAATTTCCCTTTGGATTCTCCAATCAGGATAACCACTACCAGTAAAAAATCTGGTCTTATCCCCTGGATACTAATCATTTCTCCTAGAGTTAACTGGAGAAAAAGTCCAACAAAAACAAGCCCCAGTGTGTTAAATATTTTCTTCAGCATATTTAATAATCCAATATTACAAAAACCTCTTCCAGAGATTTTAATTGCACATAAGGCTTAACAGTAGCTATCTGGTAATTTTTTGTTTCCGAATGTTGAATCTCATCCACAACTCCCACCCGAATATTGGGAGGATAGATATCGCTAAATCCTGAGGTTACAACTTGTTCCCCGGGATGGATTACAGCGGTAGTCGGTATATCGCTTACCTGGAGCATTCCACTACCTATCGGTCTTAATATACCTAAAAGCCTGCTATCCATAAACCTTATACTTAATCTAAAATTGATATCATTAAAAACATGAACAATAGCGGTTTTATCTCCGACTGAAACAACCTTTCCCACAATCCCCTCCGGACATATAACGGGATCCAGCTTTTGAATGCCAGCCTTGGTGCCAACATTTAACATCAAAGCTTTACCAACACTCATATTGCCATAATTGATCACCCGGGCCGGGACAACAACAAAATCTATTGAATCCTGAAACCCCAACATTTTTTCATAACGCTGATTCTCTTTAGATGCATCCATAAGGTCAGCATTTTTGCGGCGTAGCTGCAGATTTTCCCTGCGCAGTTCATGGTTCTCTTGAATCAGATTGGTCGTCTTTTTGATAAAATTTTTAGGAAAGGTTAAAAAAGCAAATGTATCGGATATATTACCCTGCAATTTATGAACCTGAGGAGAATCTCCTGAGAAAATAAGAATAAAAGCCAGTAGAATTAAAATACCAAATAAAAGATATTCCGCAAAGTCATAACAAAAATCATATATAGCCTTAAACATTTATTCCAGTACTTCCCGATATTTATCAACATTTTCAACAATTTTACCGGTCCCTTTTAGAACCGCTTTGAGGGGATCTTCAGCAGTATTGACAGGGAGGCCGGTTTCAACCCTAATGCGTTTATCAAGACCTTTTAGCTGCGCTCCGCCCCCTATTAAGATGATCCCTCTATCCAGAATATCAGAAGATAATTCCGGAGGAGTTTCTTCCAGCGCCTGTTTTATAGATTGAGTTATTAAATCAACGGTTTCGTTGAGGCTTTCCCTGATTTCTACCGAAGAAACTTCAATAGTTTTGGGGATTCCGGCAACCAGACTTCTGCCTTTTATGGAAATTGTTCGATCATCCATAGGAATAGCCGAACCAACAGTACATTTTATATTTTCTGCCGTTCGCTCACCGATCAAAAGATTATGCTCATCCCGAAAATGATGAATAATAGCTTTATCTAATTCATTCCCAGCTGTACGAATAGCTTTTTTAGTTACAATACCATTTAGAGCGATCACGGCAATTTCTGTTGTTCCGCCTCCCACATCGACAATAATATTGCCAACTGGTTTAGAGATGTCAATCCCGATCCCGATGGCGCCTGCGATTGGCTCCTGAACTAAATAAACATTTCTGGCATTTGCTCTTTCTGCTGATTCCCTGACAGCTCTTTTCTCTACACTGGTTATACCGGAAGGAATACAAATTACTATATTAGGCCTTGCCAGACGACTGAAATTTATTTTTCTAATAAAGCCTCTGATCATTGCATCCGTCATATCAAAATCAGCAATCACCCCATTTTTCAAAGGCTTAATTGTTTCAATATCCTGGTGAGTCTTGCCTAGCATATCCAGAGCTTCTTTGCCAACTGCAACTACATTACCTTCATGTTTCGAGCGGGCAACTATGGAAGGCTGATTCAATACCAGGCCTTTACCTTTTAAATATATCAGGGTGTTAGCGGTGCCCAAATCGATACCCAGGTCTCCTGAAAAGAAATTAAATAGATTCTTGAACATATATTCTCCAGACTTAATTATTAATGCTTAAAAACTCGTTTGCCAGTAAAAATCATGAACATATCGTGTTCATTACAGGCTTCAATCACTTCATCATCCCGAATACTACCTCCCGGCTGAATCACTCCGGCGATTCCATATCTGTTCGCTAGATCGACTGAATCCCGAAAAGGGAAGAAAGCATCTGAGGCCATTATTACACCATCCAGGTCTAGGCCTGCTTCTTCTGCTTTCCTGATGGCAATTTTTAGAGAATCTACTCGTGACATCTGACCAGCACCTACACCCACTGAGCCTTCCCCATCAGCCAATACTATAGCATTCGATTTAACATTTTTAATTAGCCGCCAGCCTATTCTGAGAGCTTTTAGATACTCCTCTGTTGCCTTATTTTCAGTGACTATCTTCCACTCATTTTCTTCTTTCTCAGATAGTTTTTGTTTATCCTGAACCAATTTACCCCGGCCATATTTTTGTGCCTGTCGCTCAATCTTTAAACCATCTTCATCAGGTATTAATATTCTTAGATTTTTCTTTGATTTAAGCACCTCTAAAGCCTCCTCTTCATACCGGGGAGCTATTACGCATTCGAGAAAGCTCTTTACCATTTCCTCGGCTAATTCTTTTGATACTTTTTCATTGAGGCTGACAATCCCTCCGTAATAACTCTTAGGATCAGGCTTAATTGCTCTCAAATAAGCTTCCTTAAGATTCTCACCTGTCCCAAAACCACAGGGATTCATATGTTTAATTAAAGCGCAACAGGGCTCTTTCAGGTGCATATCATTAACAATATCGTAAGCT
>JAIPHI010000048.1 GCA_021735285.1 Fidelibacterota bacterium
TTTAGTAATTCTCGCATGATTGTGTTAATTTTTCTCATAGGTTGATACTCCTCTATTATCTTGCTTTATTGCTAAAATAATTTAAGGTTTTTTTAGGAATATCAGCCTATTTTTCTGATTTTTTACCGGACACTTGTGAATAAATATAACAAATATATATGAAAATGTTAATATCTTTATTAATAATTAGTGTTAATTACATATCATTACAATGTATTTATGCGATATAATTGATGGTATTAAATTATTCTTAGTTGAAATTGGGCAAAAAAAATTGAGAGGTTCCATTGCTAACTTGATAATTTAAAAAAGAAAGGAACCTCTCAAATAAAATTACCTAATGATAAAACCAATCACAAGGATTTAAACTGGCTAAGAGAGCAGGACTCTTTTTTCAACGAGGAATAAACTCGTCCGCCTTATAAAAATTAATTAATATAATGATGCTCACTTTAGATAATTGTAAATTTGAGGTTATTCAATATTATGTTCAAAGATAAATACCATATAAAAAATATACTAGCCTACTTGCCCGCCCTTCTGGCCATGGTTTTTTTCGGTATGTCTTTTATCTGGACTAAAATATTACTTAAATATTATGGTCCGATCACTATCATTTTTATACGTTTGGTCATTTCCGTTTTGCTTCTTACTGTTTTTATTTTTTCACGGCGGGGAATTAAAATCAGTAAGAAAGATTTTAAATATTTTTTTATTCTTGCTCTTTTCGAACCATTTCTATATTTCATGGGAGAAAATTTTGGAGTTAAATATGTATCTCCCACCGTGGCCTCTATATTGATTGCGACAATACCGGTTGTGACTCCCATCTTTACTTACATATTTTTAAATGAGCGGTTAAGTGCTTATAATATAGCAGGTCTTATTCTTTCTTTTATTGGTGTTATAACGGTCCTTACAACTAAAAATTCCACTTTGACCTTCTCTCTGAAAGGAATTTTATTATTAATTTTATCCGTACTTGCTGCTATTGGCTACAGCATTATTGCTAAAAATTTAACCCACCGCTACTCCTCTGTAGATATTGTATATATCCAAAATTTGATCGGAATTTTTTATTTTTTGCCTTTCTTTATTATTTTCGAAATAAACGATATTATGGCTACTCATTTAAATCTAGAAATTATCAAGGCCCTCTTGCAACTATCTGTATTCGCTTCGACATTTGCCTTTGTTCTCATGACTACTTCAATCAGGAAACTGGGTGTAAATAGGACCAATATATTTGTAAATCTAATACCAGTCGCCACAGCCCTTTCCTCTTTTATTATTTATGGTAAGGTTTTATCTATCCAGGAAATTAGCGGTATTTTAATTGTAATAATCGGATTGTTTTTAGGCCAGAAAAAAAGACAAAGAGAAATTGTATTACATGAAGATTAATTTTATAACTTTTTAAAATCTATCATATTTTTGATATTACATGCTTCCTGAAAAAGGAGCAGTGCCCCTATCTCAGCTCCCGCATGTTTTGCAGTCAAAGCACCGGCATAGATATCTTTTGTAATTCCCGTGAAATATATATCTTCAAGGTTGAGAACGGTCTTTTCAAGTTCTGTTAAATTTTGCATCGAGCCGGGAACTAATATAGTACCCGTATCTAAATCATCAGTTTTTTTAAATATTTTTTTTCGCAGTTTATCTGAATAGAGATTACTTACATCAAAAAAACGGGGGCCATATCTATCTAAATTTTTACCGATCAAAGGATTTTGGCCTGAAAGATTGACATGTCCTTCAACAATGCAACCATCCAAACTATTTTCACTAACTTTTTTACCTTTGCCAATAAAGAAAAATCTGTTTTCATTTTTATCAATAAACTGTCTTACGACTTTTTTCCACAAATTCACTTGATCCGAATCAATCAAATAAACAAAGCGTAAATTTCCATCTATTTTAAAAATTGTATAATTTTTGTATTCATCTATTTTCTGATTTTTAAGATTTAACTTTTCAGGATGTAGCGCTGATATTATTACCACTTTAGATTTATAATCCTTATATTATTTTTCATTTTCTTGATAATAGAGTTCCAGGAGTTCATTCTGATTTTCTAAAATTTTATTTATGGAATTTATCAAAGATGCTTTTTTTAACTCCAGTTCATTGACACTATTTTCTATCCTCTCCTTTTTTTCCCTCATATCGGAAAGAATTGAATCTGCCTTCTGCTGAGCATTAGAAATAATATCTGCAGCTTTTTGTTTACCTTCTTCAACTATATCTGCGGCTTTTTGCCCTTTTATTTTTTCATATTCGCTCTGAATTTTTTCCAGTTCCTCTATTCTAGCATTTAGTTTATCGAATTCTTTAGCGATCATTTTTTGAAAATATTGAACCTCTACTTTATCATAACCCAGGAGTTCTTTATCAAACTTTCTATCAATAATATCTTCTTTTTCAATCATATTAATGAGTGTCCAATTCTAAGAAGAATATTGACAAAAAACTCATTTACAAAATATAATAATAAAATACCTATCAGGGGCGTCAGATCAACGCCACCAATCAGGCCAAAAGGAAAAACCTCTCGAATTTTAATTAAAAATGGTTCAACCAGCGAATTAAGAGTTGTGACAAATTTATTTCTTGGTACGCTAACCCATGACAGAATACTATGAATAATAATTAGAAAAATATATACATTAATTACGAAATGAAGCAAATTTCCAAGGGCCTGAAACAAATATCCAATAATAAACATATAAACCTCTTAAATGAGTTTATTCGTCATCCATTAATTTAATTTCTTTGTCTTTGTTATCTTCCTCATCTTCTTCATCATTTTCTACTACACTTGTTACCGCAGATATTGAATCATCATCATCAAGTCTGATTAGGCGAACCCCCTGCGTGTTTCTACTTATTGTTCTGACATCTGAGACAGGCAATCTAATTAAAACACCATTTTCAGTAATAATCATAATATCATCTGTATCAACCACTTTTTTCAAAGCAATCATTTTTCCATTTCTCTGGGAAGTTTTCAGGGTAATATTTCCTTTACCACCTCTATTCTGCACTGTATAATCCTTAATATCAGTGCGTTTTCCATAGCCATTTTCAGATACGACTAAGAGGGTTGCATTTTCACCTTTGACAGTTACCATTCCAACAACTTTATTTTCATCACCAGGAAGTTCCACACCTTTCACACCGGTTGTATTTCTCCCCATGGGACGCACATCAGTTTCATTAAAGCGGATAGCTTTACCTTCTCCGGTTCCAAGTACAATATCCATTTTACCATCTGTAATATTAACATCAATAAGATCATCGTCATCATCAATCTTAACTGCATATATTCCGGTTGAACGCGGATTACCATATAACGAAAGTTCAGATTTTTTTACTTTTCCATTTTTTGTGGCAAACACCAGATAACGTTCATCATCGAATTCGTCAACATTTATGACTGCTCTAATTTCTTCATCCGAGCGAAGTTTTATCATATTAACAACTGCTCGGCCTCTGGCATTCCTTCCCATCCTGGGAATTTCATGTACTTTTAACCAGTAACACCGACCTTTATTAGTAAAAAACATGAGATATTCGTGGGTATTAGCAATAAAAAGATTACTAATAAAGTCATCTTCTCGAGTTTGAGCACCCCGTCGTCCACGGCCTCCTCGACCCTGTTTACGATAAGTATCAACCGGAAATCTTTTAATAAAACCTTTGTCCGAGATTGTAATAATCATATCCTCTTCAGCGATCATATCTTCAACAGAAAATTCCTCATGGTCCTGGATAATTTTTGTCCGGCGTTCATCCCCATACTTTTCTTTGATATCCTCGAGTTCTTCTTTAATAATCCTTAATTGTTCACTTCTATTATCGAGAATAAAAGTCAATTTTTCTATTTTTTTCAATATTTGTTGATACTCATCTACAATTTTATGGTGTTCCAAGCCAGTCAATTTTTGTAAACGCATATTTAAGATTGCTTTGGCCTGCCTTTTAGAAAATTCAAAAGTGTCGATCAGATTTTTTCTGGCCTTTTTGACAGAATCCGATCCACGAATGATCTTAATAATTTCATCAATGTTATCAAGAGCCTTTTTTAGTCCTTCCAGAATATGAGCCCGGGCTTTAGCCTGTGCCAGATCATACTTAGTTCTTTTGACTACAATTTCTATTCTAAAATCTATAAAATTTTGTAAGATCTCTTTAATTGCAAGAACTCGGGGTATTCCATTCACCAGAGCAAGCATATTCATGCCAAATGTTCTTTGTAGCCTCGTTTTCTTATATAATTTATTAAGGACAACCTCGGCATTCGAATTACGTTTGACTTCTACTGTTACTCTGATACCTTCTTTTCCGGATTCATCTCGTAGATCAGAAATATCAGTGATCACGTCGTTTTTTACAAGCCGTGCAATTTTTTTGATAAGTTTGGCTTTATTTAGCTGATATGGTAGTTCTGTGATTACTATTTTTTCTTTATTGCCTTTAATTTGCTCTGTATGAGCTTTGGCTCGCAGCTTTATTTTCCCCTTGCCAGTTTCATATGCTTTTTTAATTTTGTCCTGCCCCATAATATAACCTGATGTTGGAAAATCAGGACCTTTTAGATATTGCATAATACCGTCAACATCCGTATCAGGGTTATTGATCAAATGGATCGTAGCATCAACAACCTCCGTAAGATTGTGAGGCGGAATATTGGTCGCCATTCCAACCGCAATACCACTGGCTCCATTAATCAATAAATTAGGGATGACACTGGGTAAAACTGATGGTTCTTCCAGAGTTTCATCAAAATTAGGTACAAATTTTACAGTATCTTTATTTATATCCCGCATAAGTTCGGATGACAGACGCTCCATACGGGCTTCTGTATATCGCATTGCCGCCGCACTATCTCCGTCAATCGAACCAAAATTGCCATGCCCATCTACAAGCGGGTATCTGAGAGAAAAGTCCTGAGCCATTCTCACTAATGTATCATAAACAGCCGAATCACCATGGGGGTGGTACTTACCCATTACCTCACCAACTATTCTAGCTGATTTTTTATGGGACTGATTATAGGTGATGCCCAGATCAGACATACCAAACATAATTCTTCTTTGAACCGGTTTCAGACCATCTCTTACATCCGGTAAGGCTCGCGAGACTATCACAGACATAGAATAATCAAGATAAGATTCCTTCATCTCATCTTCTATATTAACCGGTATTATTTGTTCATCATGATAGTTGAATTTTTCCTGTGTACTCATAATTTATACATCCAAATTTTTAACATATTTAGCATTTTTCTTAATAAATCTCTTGCGCGGAGTAACATCACCACCCATCAAAGTAGAAAATGTTTTATCCGCAATAGCAGCATCTTCAGCATTTATTTTCTTAAGAATTCTATTATCAGGATCCATTGTGGTTTCCCAAAGTTGTTCAGGATTCATTTCACCCAATCCTTTGTAACGCTGAACTTTAATTTTTCCTCTGCCATTTCCTTTTTTAAGATTTTCTATAATTTTTTTTCTTTCTTCCTCCTTATAGGCATATTGCACTTTACGTCCTTTTGCAACTTTATAAAGTGGCGGCTGGGCAACATAAATATGGCCTTCATCAATAAGTTTTGGCATATAGCGGTAGAAAAAAGTTAATAATAGAGTCATGATATGGGCACCATCCACGTCAGCATCTGTCATTATAATGATTTTATTATATCTGAGTTTTGAAATATCAAATTCATCTTCACCAATACTGGTTCCGATGGCTGTGATCATCGCTTTGATTTCTCTATTATTCAAAATGCGGTCGATTCTGGCTTTTTCAGTGTTTAATATTTTTCCTCTCAGAGGAAGAATTGCCTGATATTTTCTTTCTCTTCCCTGTTTGGCACTTCCTCCGGCAGAATCACCCTCTACAATGTATAATTCACAATGTTCCGGGGTTGTACTTGAACAATCAGCAAGTTTACCAGGCAGAGCTGCTCCGCTTAAAGCATTTTTTCTCCGGGTTAATTTTTTTGCCTTTTTAGCAGCTTCTCTGGATCTGGCAGCAGCCACACCTTTTTTAATAATTTTTCTAGCATCAGAAGGATGTGTTTCTAAATATTCCGAAAGATGATCTGTCAATGCCGAAAGTACAGCCCATTTTACTTCCGAATTACCTAGTTTCGTTTTGGTCTGACCTTCAAACTGAGGTTCAGGAACCTTAACACTTAAAATTGCAGTTAATCCTTCTCTTGTATCCTCGCCTCTCAGTGAAAAATCTTTTTTCTTATACAGTCCATTATCCGAGGCATATTTATTGAGTGTGCGAGTCAGAGCCATACGAAAACCGGAAAGATGGGTTCCGCCTTCAGCTGTATTAATATTATTGACAAAAGTAAGAATATTTTCACGATAAGATTCATTATATTCCATCGCTACTTCTATCGGTATATCATCTATTTCGGTTTCAAAATAGACCGGTTCTTTTATAATTGACGGACGGCTTTCATCGAGATATTGCAAATATTCTTTTATACCGCCGGAATACTGAAAAGATTCTTGTCTATCCTCTTCCCTATTATCGATGAGATTAATCTTTAATTCTTTATTTAGAAAAGCAAGTTCTTTGAGTCTCTCTTCAAGCACATTATAATCTATGCTTTCTACTGAAAATACTTCAGGATCGGGTTTAAATTCTATCAATGTACCTGTGTGGTCAGTTTCTCCCACAATCTTTAATTTTTCTTCCGGAATACCCCTATTATATTTCTGAAAATATATTTTATTATTTCTATAAATTTTAACATTCAGCCACTCGGAAAGAGCATTTACAACAGAAACACCCACACCATGCAAGCCACCGGAAACTTTATAAGTTCCTTTATCAAATTTCCCCCCGGCATGGAGTTGCGTTAAAACTACTTCAACGGCTGGTATGCCTTCGTCCTTATGAATATCAACCGGAATTCCCCGACCATTATCTTCGATCGAAATTGAATTATTTTTATTTATTACGACATTTATTTTATCGCAATATCCAGCCAGAGCCTCATCAATCGAGTTGTCAACAACTTCGTATATTAAATGATGAAAACCACGCTTGGTAGTATCACCAATATACATTGCCGGTCTTTTTCTAACCGCTTCAAGGCCTTTTAAAACCTTGATATTTTCTGCTTCATATTTAACTTTTCTTACTTTTTTCTCACTCACCTTAAAATGATCTCCTTGATTACATTTTTATTCATTTCATTATTTATTCTCTCTTTGATATAATCTTTTTGAAATAAAATTTGATTTCTCCAGCTAGGAGAATCTACCTTGATATACAATCTACCATTTTTTATTTTCCTGGGTTCTGTATGTGTGGCTATTGTTTTACCAACTAAACCTTCCCAATTATTGAGTGTAATATTTTCATCATATTTGTCTTTTATATCAAATTTTTTTAACATTTTTTCAAGAGCTTTTCCCAGACTAATAGCCATTAACTTAAGCCTTTTTCAATATTAAAAGTAGTATATGATTTATTTTTTAAGGAAGATTGATCAATATTATTTAAATCAGTAGTAGTTATAAAAACCTGATTTTCATCACTTAATTCTTTAATAATTTTTATACAATGTTCTTTATCCAATAATGAAAAAAGATCGTCCAGCAAATAAATTAAACGACTATCCAATTTTTCCTTAATAAAATCCCCTTCTGAAATTTTAAGAGCAATTAAGCTAACTTTATGTTCACCTTGAGATCCTATCTCTCGAATATTATTATCATTTAAGTATATATTAATTTTATCTCTATGAATTCCTGAGCCAGTGTAACCTTTGTCAAGATCACTTTGAAACTTAGATTTCAATAGTTTAATAAATTGAGCAATGAAATTTTCCTTTTTAAATTCTAATTTGCTTTTGTGTTCAATTTTAATATTAGCATCCAGATGCGTGATTTTATTAAAATTTTGCTTTAATCGTTGATTGAATTCCTTAATAAAATTATCTCTTTTCTCTGCTAAATATTGTGAATACTTTCCAATTTGCTCATCAATTGTTTCAAAATATAAATCATATTTTTTATTTTTTTTACTATATTCCTTTAACAACGAATTTCTTCTTTTTAGCAACTTATTAAAATTTAAAAGATTCTTTAAATATTTATCATCTACCTGACAGAGAATCTGGTTAATAAAATTTTTACGTAAACTATTAGGACCTTCCGTAATTCTTTGATCTGAAGGTGATAGGATTATAACCGGTATTTTACCTATAAGGTCTGTATTTTTTTCTAAATTATGACCATTGTAAAATATTTTTTTACCTTCATTTTTGGTATAATTGACATTTATTTTACAACTTTTTTGATTGACAAATTTTCCAAATATTTGTAGGTAATCTTCATTTTTATTAATTATATCTCTAAATGAATTAGTCCTAAAACTTTTACTAATCGACATGATATAGATGGCTTCCAATATAGCAGTTTTGCCCGCACCATTATCTCCAGTTAAGATATTAATAGAATCATTAAATTCTTTTTCAAATTTTGTATAATTACGAAAATTATTCATTTTAATTTTTTTTAATATCATATCCGTAATAGCAATAGGATCATAAAATTTTGAGGACAAAATCTATTTATGAATTAATTTCTTCTTCCTCATCATCTTCTAGTCTAATCGGCATGACAATCATTTTTAATTCTTCATTTTCTTCTTGTTGTTCCGGTAGAAGCAGGTTAGCAGTCAATTTTGAATCCATTTTCAACATAGCTTTTTTAGTATCAATATTATTAAGCATTTCCATGAAATATTTGGCATTAAAGCCTATTTTAAGGGGTTCATCCTGATAACTAATATCTACAAATTCTTCTGCACTTGTAGATTGTTCACGATTTAATGTTTCGACTTTGGCTGTATCATTATAAAAATTAACCGAAATTTCATGCGTTTTTTTATCAGAGAAAATAGATACTCTTTTTAATGTTGATCTCAAAGCTTCGGCGTCGAATAATGCAATTTTATCATTATCGTCAGGAATGTAATTTTCATATTCCGGAAATTTTTCATCAATTAGCCTGGAATAGATTTCTTTTGAATCAAATTTTACTTTTACATGATTTTTGCCAACTGTTAAACTTATTTTTCCTTCCTCTGTAAGATAGCCAGTCAAAATATTTAAAAATTTAGTTGGTATGATAATATCATGGTCTTCATGATCTGATGTAAAACTATCATTTTTTATAAATACTAATCTATGCACATCAGATGAAACCAGTTTCAAATCATTGGCATGAATCTGAAACAAGACACCTAAAAAAGCGGGTTTTAATTCATCTTGCCCAACTGCAACCAGAGCTTTTGTTATCATTCTGCCCAGATTTTGCTTATCCATTTCTATTTCTTTAGGCTCTTCAATTTTAGGCAGACTAGGAAATTCTTCAGGTGAACGACCGTTGATTTCATAATCTCCTAAGTTAGATTCAATCACTACTTTGTAATTTTCATTGACAGAAATGTCTATAAATTCATCTTCAAGTTCATTTACCAAACTTTGGAGAAAATCAGCAGGTATTGCTACTTTCCCACTTTCCTGACCTTTTACTTCAATTCCGGTTTCCATAGAAACTTCTATATCCGATGATCTCAAGCTTAATTTATTCTCTTCAAGATTAAAAAGTATATTACCTAAGATAGGCATTGTTGAACGGTTGGGTACAACTTTCATAATCTCTGCTAAATTCTCACTAAAGAGTTTTCTGTTAATTGAAAATTTCATAGGAAACCCCAAACTAAATTTTTCGTTAACTGCTAAAATTAACTCTTATTCATAAAAAAAGAAAATAATATATATAAAGAATAATAAATATATATCTTAATATAATAAAGAAAATATTATATTTATTATTAGTCTGTTGATTTGTTTATAAACTAAAGCAAATCCGTCATAAGAAGCGCCTTGATAAGTGTGTTTACATTTTTATGAAAAGTGAATTCTGTTAATACAATTACAGATAATAAATAGTAACATGTTTAAAAGTGACCTTTTGTTAATCTATTTTAATAACATTATCAACATATCTGTTGAAAAGTTATCTAACTCCATATTTATTAATATAGAATTTCTGTCTTAATTCGTTAATATGTTCCTGATACCTTTTTTGTTTTTTAATATTTAAAGCATATTCTTTAATTCGACTCCATTTGTCATCATGCACATCTATTAACTTTATTATATTATAGCCCATATCATTCCTGAAAACACTGCTTACTTCTCCTATTTCAAGTGTATCGAGAGTATTTACAATATCCGGATTATTAATTTCATCTTTGGGTACCCTATTGACTATTCCCCTATTAACATATACATCTTTGTAATCACTAAATTCTACTGCTGCACTATCAAATGAAATTTTATTGTTTACTATCATATTTCTAACTTTTTCAGCTTTTTCGAGAGACTCCTGATAATTTTTCTGAGACTTTTTAAGTTTGAAAAGGATATGTTTTGTGTGTACTTTTTCACCCTTTCGATCGACAAGTTTGATGATATGATAGCCGAACTGTGTTCTAACAGGAGGGCTTATATTTCCTTCCTGCATTGAAAAAGCCGTTTTCTCAAATCTCTGTACAAAATTACCTCTTTGAGTATATCCTAAGTCCCCTCCGTATTCAGAGGTTGCCGGATCTTCTGAGTATTTTTTTGCTAATTCTTCAAAATCAGCACCTTTTTGAAGAAGATTATAGATACTATCGGCTTTTTCTTTGACTTGCGATATTTCCTGGGTGCCACTTTTAACTTCTATTAAAATTTGACCAAAAGTATAGGAAGGTGGAATAGTACCAATACTATCTTTATACTCTTTATAAAAATTTTCAACTTCACGACGAGTAATACTAACATTACTTAATTCCTGTTGCTGATATTTCTGGATAATAATTTGTTCTCTTATGCGCGGACGGTAATCTTCTTTAATTTGAAAAATACTCTTACCAAATTCTTGTTCCAAGGCAGCTTCTCCACCAGCCTGTGATTTTAAGTTTTCTATCCTCTGATCGAGCATTTGGTCAACTCTTCTATCTTCTGCTTCAATTGTATCAATTTGGGCCTGTTTTAAAATTAATTTATTGCTAATTAGTTGTTCCAGGGAATTATTTATTAATTTCTCAAAGCGATCTCGATTTTGTATACCCATCTGTTGAGCCTGAATTAATGCATACTGTTGCACCTCACTTTTTAAAATAATTTGATCAGATACAATAGCAGCAATTCCATCTATAACTTGCTGAGAAAATAAATTTGATATTATCAAAAATAATATAATTATTAATCTTTTTACCATAGTTCTCCTGATAGTTGCTTTAATTTCTTATCATTTACATGCCAGTCCACATCATTTTTAAGACTGTCAACAAAGGTGACGTAGTTTTCTAAAATTTCACTATGAATCAATTTTTTATAAATATCATCTCTAACTTCACTAAAACTCTTATAACTTCCTTTATCATAGCGTTCAAGTACTTCTATTACATGATAACCAAAATCCGATACAATGGGACCATAATAAGTAAGAGGTCTATTCTCAAATATTAATTCATCAATTTCCTGAATACAATTTCCCGATTCTATAAATTGTATATCCATAGTATAAGATGAATCAACTTTACCTTTTAGTTCATTATTACCTGAAGTTATTAAATTTTTGATCTCCTTTGCCAAATCATATTTTTTAGTAAAATAGTGTTTGACTTTAGCTGATTTATCGTTCCTTAAGTAATTGTTTTTATTATTATTATAATATTCTTTAAGAATTTTTTCAGAAAAACCAACTTCATTTTGAAAATAAAAACTTAAATATTTATTAATTACTAATTTCCTAAAATATTGTTCTGTTTTATATTTTATATTTTCATCTTTATCAAAATGAGATTTTTTAGCTTTTTGAAATAATATTTCATCTCTTACCCAGTTGGAAATTAAAGAATTAAGATAACTATCATCTACTCCGGTTATTTTTTTTCCTTCAGGTATCATCTTTATAAGTTTAGATTTAGTTAAATATTTATCACCAACTCTGGCAATATAATCTTCTTTACTTTTCTTACCACAATTATAAAAAAACATCAAAAGGAGAATAGAAATAAATAGTATTTTTTTCAAAATTATTTCCTATTAATTCAAATTAGCTGTCTTCCAATAGATTTTAAATCCATATTTTTTCTTTAGATTATTAATATATTTTTCCCTGTTTTCTGATCTTAGTTTACTTTTTAAGTTATTCTCAACTTTTTTTACAACTTCATCATAAGGTTTGGGTGCGGCATCTTTTTTATCATAAACTTTTATTAATGAATAACCTGAACCAATTTGAAGAATAGAATCACTAACTGTATTTTCATTCATATTATGTGCTGTTTTTCCTATCGATCTATATTGATTTTGTGCTATAAATCCATAATACCCATTTTTATCTTTACGTTTTTGTCTTTCAGTGTAATTTTGGGATAAAGAATCAAAATTAGCACCTTTGTCTAATTCTACTTTTAGACTATCCATGAGATCTTTATCTTTAGAAAAAATTTCTCTAACCTCTGCTTTTGCAGGTTCCAAAAATTTGTCATTTTTATTCTTTTCATAATATTGTTTTTTCTGCTTTTCAGTTAGATTAATATCCCCTATTACTTTTTCTCGATTTAATTTACGAACATATAGTCTATGTTTATATTGTTCTAATCTATCAATTACACTTTGATCATTATGTACATCGTATTTTTTCGCTCTACTGATTAGATGCTTAGCAAGAATTTTCTTTTGTAAATAACTTTTTAAATAATCCTTATTGTTTAAATATCCTATTTTAAAATTTGTATCATTTTTATAGATATCTTTAAACCACTTTATATCATACTTTTTATCAGAAGTTTCTACTAAAATACCCTCAATATCAACATCTTGGAAAAAACTATCAACTACATTTTTTTTGGATTTTGATACTTTTTTATATTCACTAAACTTTGTTATGAAAGCATTAATTAATTCATCATTCGGTACATAATCAATGTTGTTTTTGATGTTATTAAGAAGATTTTTATAAGAATTTTGGAGTTTACTACGGTTTTCACTAATAGCCTGTCTTTTAAGAGTATTTTTTAATTCTTCGAAACTTTTATTTGTTCTGTCTCTTTTATCTTCGATTTTAATGATTTGAAAACCTTGACCATATTGAAAAGGGTCAGATATTTCACCGGGCTTTAAACTATACATTTTATTTTCAAAGTTAGGTCTAAAACGACCAATACTATTCCATCCAAGATCACCATCCGGTAAAGTAGATTTATCATCTGAATATTTTTTGACAAGTTCTTCAAAAGACGCACCATTTTGCGCTTTTTTTGATATTTTTTTGGCTAATTCAAGAGCTGAATTTTTATCAGGATATTCATCGTTTTTCTTTGCACTAAATTTTATAAATATATGAGATAATTTAACTTCTGTTTTATACTTATCGTACATATTATGTAAATATTCATCATTTATAATCGAATCTAAAATTGTTTTATTAAGATAGGTATTGATGAGAAGATTCTCTTTAGTAGCATCAATCTTCTTTTGTACTTCTTTATCATCACTATATAATTTTTTGGCTTCCCGATAAAACATTTTATCTAGAGCCCAATTTTTAATTTCTCTTTTTTTAGAATCATTATCTAAATCCACAAAATTTTCTCTATTTACATCATCAAAAAAGTCAACAAGAGTATAATAATCATCACCTAATTTAAGAATCGTATCGGTTGAAGGCTTTTTTGTACATGAAATAATCAAAAGAAAAGCTAAAGTTAAAATTATCAAACGTTTCATCTTAAAACCCCTATTTAAAATCATTAATCTTATCAATTAATTCTAGTAAATAATTATTCAAATGTTCCAAAATATCATCTTTATTAAAATTGAGAATTAATACTAATTTTTCAGTAGGCTTAAATTTATAAGAAATATCCATCTTATTACATGTTTTTCTCACTTCAAGTAAAAATCTGTTAATATTATCTACTAAGGAATCTTTTCGAAATCTTAATTCGCATTTACCTTTATTTTTAATTACAATTTTACTGATATTTGCTTTATTAGAATTAATTTTAAGTCTTGAAGTTCTGAATAAATTAATTGTTTCTACAGGAAGTTTACCAAATCTATCTTTTATTTCGCTTCTTAAATTTTTTAATGAATTAATTGTTCCTGCTTCTGAAATTCGTTTGTAGAAATCCAAACGGATTTTTTGTGACTCTATATAATCATCAGGAATATAAATTGAATAGGGACTTATGATCTTAACATTAATATTCTGAATGGAATCTTTTTTACTTCTCTCTGTTTTTATAGCATCTGATATTTCATCTTTTCTATCTTTAAAAGTATCTTGTAATATTTTGACATAAAGATCATAACCGATTTTTTGAATATTGCCGCTTTGTTCAACTCCGAATAGATTACCAGCGCCTCTTATTTCCATATCACTTAATGCTATATTGTAACCTGAACCTAAAGATGTATAACGTTTAATGGTGTTCAACCGCTTCACAGCACCAGCATTTAAATTTTTCATCTTTGGTGCGATTAAATAACAAAAGGCTCTTCTATTTGAACGACCTACCCTTCCTCTTAATTGATATAATTGAGCTAAACCAAAATTGTGTGCTTTATCTATAAACATAGTATTTACATTCGAAATATCTATGCCGCTTTCAATAATTGTGGTTGTGACAAGAACATCTACCTTTTGATTAATAAAGTCATCTATAACTCTCTCTAATTTTGTCTCTGACATCTGGCCATGTGCAAAATCAATCCTGGCATCAGATATAATAGATTTTAATCTGGCCGTCACCGATTTAATAGTTTTAACTCTATTGTGAACAAAATATACCTGACCACTGCGATTTAATTCAAATTGTATTCTTTCTTTTATAAAATTTTCATCAAAATTTATAATTTCAGTAATAATTGGTAATCTGTATTTTGGGGGTGTGTTTATTTGTGAAAAATCTCTGGCTCCAATTAGTGAAAATTGTAATGTCCGTGGTATAGGCGTAGCTGTTAAAGAAAGGACATCTACATGTTTTTTAATATTTTTTATTTTTTCCTTTTTCTTCACTCCAAAGCGGTGCTCTTCATCAATTATGAGGAGACCAAGATCGTCAAAGGATACATCATTCGAAAGTAATCTATGAGTTCCAATAATTATATCTAACTTACCTTTTTCTAATGCTGAGAGTATATCTTTCTGATTTTTTTTAGATACAAACCTTGATAACTTTTCTATAATAATTGGGTATTTTTGAAGTCTATTTTTAAATGAATTATAATGTTGATCTGCTAAAATAGTTGTTGGAACTAGAATTGCTACCTGTTTGTTATCTAGAATAGCTTTAAAAGCGGCCCTTATTGCTACTTCTGTTTTGCCAAATCCCACATCACCACAAAGTAATCTATCCATTGGTTTATTAGATTCCATATCACTCTTTATTTCCTCAGTAGCAATAATTTGATCAGGAGTTTCCTGGTGTGGAAATTCAGATTCCATCTCAATTTGTAATTCATCATCAGAGGAAAAGGAATAACCGGAAGAATTCTGACGAACAGAATATAATGTTATTAATTCATCAACAATTTTTTCAGCAGATTCTTTTGTTTTAGATTTTTTT
>JAIPHI010000049.1 GCA_021735285.1 Fidelibacterota bacterium
AGGAAGAAACAAAAGAAGTCGAAGAAACCTCAGAAGAGGAGAAAAAAGATACTGAGGCACCAGAGGAAGAGTCTGCCGAAGCGGAAGAAGCAGTTAAAAATGAAGACGAAAAAGAAGAACCTCAAGAAGAAAAGAAAGAAGCTGCCGCAGAAAGCCCTGAAGAAGATATGGATGATGATAGTGATGAAGGTAATGATAGTGATGAAAAAGTAGAGCAAGAAGATAGCTCAGAAGAAAAAGATAATGAAGAAAATTCTGACGAAAAAGATGAAACAAAATAATAAATAATAATTCTTTTAGACTTTGTAATATAATGTTATTAAGTAGGAATCGTTAAGCAGTAAATTAGAAAAAGGAGTTCAAAAATGAATGAATATCAAGAATTCGTCGAGACGATTGCAAAAAAGTTAGTTGATCATCCGGAAGATGTAAAAGTAACTGCAGTTGACAGTGAAAAGACAATTATTCTTGAACTTGAAGTTAATCAGGAAGATTTAGGTAAAGTAATTGGAAAATCTGGTAGAACTGCTAAAGCCGTTAGAACATTGTTGACTGCTATTTCAGCCAAACGCGGTTCTAAAAGAGTTATCCTAGAAATCATTGAGTAATATTTTTATCAGGTTTAGTTAATTAAGGTTTTTTCTTTCAAAACCAGATAAAAATAGTTCTTTCTCATTTGTGTGAAGGGAGTAAATTATGGAAGGATATGACGATTTTGTAGAAATGATCGTTAAAAAGCTAGTTGACTATCCGGAAGATGTCAAAGTTACACAAGTCGATAGTGATAAGACGATCATTCTTGAACTTGAAGTTAATAATGACGATCTTGGAAAAGTTATTGGCAAAAACGGTCGAACAGCTCGAGCTATTCGTACACTATTGACTGCCTCGGCCGCTAAAAACGGTTCAAGAAAAGCACTCTTAGAAATTCTTGAAGATTAATTCTAGTTTTGGAGAAAGAAACTACTAAACTTGTCCATATCGGATTTATCCGTAAAGCTCATGGAAATAATGGTCAGCTTTTAGTAAGTCTTGTATCCGATAGAATAATCATTAAAAATGATATCGATATAGTATGGTTGGGAAGTAAACCCGACCATACTAATTCTTGGATTGTAGATAAATTTAGCAAGAATAAAACAACAGCTTTTTTGAAATTACGAGATATTAATAGCATTGAAGAAGCAAATTACCTCAAGGGGTTAAAAGTCTATTTATCTGAAACGCTTTTCTCAGAGGAACCTTTTACAGCTTTACTTGGATTTGATCTAATCTCTGCAGATAATAAAGATATAATTGGAAAAATAATAGAGATTGATTTTAGTAATATTCAAGCGGCTTTTATTATCGAAACAGTAAACGGATCAAAGATACAGGCTCCTGCTGTTTCGGATTTGATCCAAAACATCTCGAGAGAAAAAGAATGTGTTTACTATAAAACTCCAAAGGGACTTTTTAATGAAAATTAGGGTAATAACTGCTTTTCCTGAGATGATCAAGCCTTACTTTTCAGAGAGTATGTTTAAAAAGGCCTGTGAACAGGATTTAATTGATTTTTCTGTTTGGGATCTAAGAGATTTTACTCGAGATAAACATCGTCAAATAGATGATGCTCAATACGGTGGTGGAGCTGGTATGGTTTTGAAGCCTGAGCCCTTTTTTCGTGCTTATGATCAAATTTTAGAACAGAGCCGTACTGAAGAGCCCAATATTATTCTACCCACACCCCAGGGTAAGAAGTTAAATCATGACTATTCAGTTGAACTCTCACAATTAGATGAGATCAACTTTTTCTGTGGTCACTATAAAGGTATTGATGAGAGAGTTCGAGAATATCTTGTTACCCATGAAATTAGTATTGGTGATTATGTGTTAACTGGTGGTGAATTACCGGCCCTGGTCATAATTGATAGTTTAATCAGACATATTCCCCAGGTTTTACATGATTATCAATCTGCTCAGGGAGATTCATTTACAGACCACCTTTTAGAAGGTCCCGTATATACCCGACCCCGTGAATACAGAGGTCATAAAGTGCCTGATATTCTATTGTCCGGACATCATAAAAATATTGAGGAATGGAGAGAGAAAAAAAGAATTAATCGAACCAAAGAAAGAAGAGAAGAATTATTAAAGAATAAATCTGAAAACCATCTTGCGGAGGACTAAAATGGATAAATTAGCGGAAGCTACAGCAGAGCAATTAAGAGACGATATTCCGGATTTTAAAGCCGGAGATACAATTGCAATTGAATATAAAATTCATGAAGGCGCTAGAGAACGTACTCAACGTTTTCAAGGCGTAGTTATAGCTATTAAAGGTTCTGGTGTTGGTAAAACCTGTACCGTTAGAAAAATATCAAATGGTATTGGTGTGGAAAGAATTTTTCCCATTCATTCACCAAAAATTAAAAGCCTGGAAAAAATCAGTAGCGGGAAGGTTCGTAGATCTAAACTATATTATCTACGGGAACGAACTGGAAAAGCTGCAAAAATCAAGGAAATGAAAAAGTAGGAAATTTTTCTACTTTCCAGTATTAATTCTAACAAATGATGAACCACCTCTTAAGAGGTGGTTTTTTCGTTAATAATAATCATATCGGAATAAATGATTAAAATTGCACATTATGCTTCATTTGCGAGGATGAAATAACAAATACCTACACTACCTTATTTAAAATTAATCTCACATTGACAATATACTTTAAATTGATTTAGTACCAATACATTTTTTTTGTTAAATTGCATTCCGAATTAAATGAGGAGCTACAATGTTGAAGAAAAAAAATCCGATTTATCTCGATGCCTGGCAAAAACTGGAAAAGCATTATTCTAAAATCAAAAATGTTCATATGCGGCAACTCTTTCAGGATGATAAAGATCGATTTGATAAATTCAGTATTGAGTTTGATGATATTTTACTGGATTATTCCAAAAATAGAATTACTGAAAAAACTATTGGTCTATTAATTCAACTAGCTAATGAAATGGACCTTAAAAATGCTATAGATAAAATGTATAGCGGGGATAAGATCAATGAGACTGAAGATAGAGCAGTGCTTCATGTTGCTCTCCGTAATCGTTCTAATAATCCAATACGATTAGATGGTAAAAATGTTATGCCGGAAGTCAATCGTGTTCTCAGACAAATGCAAAAATTCTCACAAAAAGTTATAAATGGTGGCTGGCGAGGATTTACAGATAAGCCAATATCCGATATAGTAAACATTGGAATCGGTGGTTCTGACCTGGGTCCTGTTATGGTTACTGAAGCTTTGAAACCCTATTCTCACCAAAATATAAATACTCATTTTGTATCTAATGTCGATGTGACCCATATAACCGAGACTTTAAAAAAATTAAATCCCGAATCCACTCTTTTTATAATTGCTTCGAAATCTTTTACAACCTTAGAAACAATGACTAATGCCAACACAGCCAGAGATTGGTTCCTCCAAAAAGGGGGTTCAAAAAAAGATATTGCAAAGCATTTTGTAGCCATTTCAACTAATAAAGAAGGGGTGAAAAAATTTGGTATAGACCCTAAGAATATGTTTAGATTCTGGGATTGGGTTGGAGGTCGTTACTCATTATGGTCAGCGATCGGGTTATCCATAGCCTGTTCCATTGGATTTGATAATTTTGAGCAATTACTGGCTGGTGCTCATGCCATGGACAAACACTTTTATGAGTCTGAATTTGACAATAATCTGCCTGTAATTTTAGCCTTACTGGGTATCTGGTACAATAATTTTTTTGGAGCAGAAACGCATGCTATCTTACCCTATAATCAATATATGCATAGATTTGCTGCCTATTTTCAACAGGGTGATATGGAAAGCAATGGAAAATTTGTAGATAGAAACGGTGAGCCTGTATCTTACCAAACTGGTCCCATCATCTGGGGAGAGCCGGGTACGAATGGGCAGCATGCTTTCTATCAATTAATCCATCAGGGTACAAAACTCATTCCCTGCGATTTTCTAGCTCCGGCAATCAGCCAGAATCCGATCAGTGATCATCATGAAAAGTTACTGGCAAACTATTTCGCTCAAACCAAAGCCTTGATGAAAGGTAAAACCCAAAAAGAAGCCAAACAGGAACTTAAAAAGATAGGTAAAAGTTCTGAGGAGATAGCAAAACTGGCTCCTTTTAAAACATTTCCCGGAAATAAGCCAACTAATTCGATTCTATTTAAAAAACTCACACCCTATACTCTGGGGAGTTTAATTGCCATGTACGAACATAAGATCTTTACCCAGGGCGTTATCTGGAACATTTTTAGTTTTGATCAGTGGGGAGTTGAGCTTGGAAAACAATTAGCAGGAAACATTTTGCCCGAATTAAAAAGTGAAGGAAGAATAGATTCTCATGATTCTTCCACAAATGGTCTTATTAACAAATTCAAAGCGATTAGAAAATAAAGGAGGCAAATTTATGAGTAAGAAAGTACTGGTGTTTTTAGCAGATGGTTTAGAAGAGATAGAAGCAATAACTTCTATTGATATACTTCGAAGAGCAGAGCTTGATGTGACTACTGTAACCCTGGCAGAGAAAACAGTACACGGCTCACATGAGATTGATATTCTTGCAGATTCCAAAATTGACAACTTATTAATTGCAGAATATGAGGGTGTTGTTTTACCCGGTGGAATGCCCGGATCAACTAATCTGCGTGATGATGAGCGAGTTATTGATATCGTTCAAAAATTATATAAAAAAGATAAGATAGTAGCAGCCATATGTGCAGCTCCATTGGTCCTGGATAGAGCCGGTATTTTAAAAGATCATAAATTTACTATTCATCCTGGAGTTGAGGATCAAATACAGCAAGAAAGTTCAAAAGAAAGAACAGTAGTCGATAATAATGTTATAACCGGAATAGCTTCAGGAGCAGCTGCTGAATTTGCTTTTAAAATAGTAGAAAATCTTGTAGGGAAAGATAAGGTTGATGAAATTAACAAAGGTGTTTATGCAAAATTATAGATTAATATTTTGCGTATTTTAGACATATCAAGCTATAAAATAATCAAGCCTTTGCCTTCTAATTATTTATTTTAAATCATCTCTAGAGCAACTAAGTATAACATTATTAAACATTTTACCGATAAAAAATAGCGTCAAAAACATTCCAATATAAATTAGGACCCAGGGTATCTAAAAATTTGATCCTATTCGTATTCAATATCATATTTCTTAATTTTTCTATAGAATGTGGCTCTTCCTATTTCCAATTTTCTAGCTGCTTCTGAAACATTACCATTTGTGATCTTGAGAGCTTTTTGCAATACTTCTGATTCTATCTCCTGTAATGGTGGAATATCATCACTATATTGATCAACAATAGATAGAATTTGACCTGAGCTTCTATGATTGTGAAGTTCCTCAGTTTGTAAAAGTTTGTCAGAAAGATGCTGCTTTTTTAGTGTATTTTCATCGATCAACAGCATTGCTCTACGGATACAATTTTCCAGTTCACGGACATTGCCCGGCCAATCATAATTCATCAAGACTCGCAAAGCATCTGAAGCGACTTCCAGATTTTGTTTGTTTACATCTTCTTCATATTTCTTTAAAAAATGTTTTACTAAAAGCGCTATATCAGATTTTCGTTCTCTAAGAGGAGGAATAGTAATTGGGAAAACACTAATTCTATAGTAAAGGTCTTCCCTGAATTTATCTACTTCAATAAATTCTTCTAGATTTTGATGTGTGGCCGTGATTAATCTGACATCTACATCGATTTTTTCGTGACCACCTACTCTAGTTATTTCCTTTTCTTGGAAAGCTCTTAAAAGCTTTGCCTGAGTTTTGAGAGGCATATCCCCTATTTCATCAAAAAATAGTGTACCACCGTGAGCCTTTTCAAATTTTCCAAGTTTTTGTTTATCAGCGCCAGTAAAAGAACCTTTCTCATGACCAAATAACTCGCTTTCAATGAGATTGTCCGGGATTGCAGCACTGTTGACAACTACAAAAGGCCCATTTTTTCTGATACTATTGTAATGAATCGCTTTTGCCAGTAATTCTTTTCCGGTCCCGGTCTCTCCTTTGATCAAAACACTGATATTGCTACTTGTCAATTGTTCTATTGTCTGGAACAGCTCTTGCATTTTTGGGTGATCACCAATTATCTTATCAAATCTATAGCGGTCTGTAAGTTCTTTACGAAGCCTTATTATTTCCCGATTGGCCTCAGCCTGTTTTTTAGCTAATTCAATAGAATGGAACAAATTTTTAAAATTGCAGGGCTTTTGTAAATAATCAAAAGCACCACTTTTCATAGCGCTGACTGCATGATCTACAGAATCAGAAGCTGTTAACATAATTACTACTGGCAGATTATCTTCACTAATAATTTGATCCAGATAATTGTGAGATAACCCTTCCGGTAAAATTACATCAAATAAAGCTATATCTATTTCAGGGTGTTTATTTAAGATATTAAGAGCTTTTTTTAAATTTGACGCCTTATAAACCTTGTAATTTTCTTTTTTGACACTCTTAGAAACAAGATTTAGAAAATTAGGATCATCATCGACCACTAATATATTGCCTTTTATACTCTGATGATTTATAGAATCCATTTTCTCTTATAAGTAAATTATTATCCAAATTGTCTCATATTGATAAAATAATAAATAAAACGAGAAAATACCAGATAAACATTATATTATTTATATTTCTGAAATATGAGTTAACAATTAAAGGAAAAGAAGATTAGGTTTTATGGCAAAAGCGAAAAACTAAACTCCCCCGTTAGTAAAGATCCTTATTTACCAACGGGAGAGGAGGTAAGTTTCATATATGAGTTTAACTAAAAAGTGAAGTAATTAATATATTAATTTTTCATCCTTATAGTTGGGATCAGAATTTTCATCACTATACCAATTTTCGTATTCGGTGCCATCACTTTCTGCCCAATCATTAAAGTATTTATAGGCACTATCAATTCGCATTCTCTCTTTTGGATAGGCAAATTCTTCTGTAAAATGTAAAGCCCAGGGCATATTATTTCTGTCTATATAATATTGACCTTTCTCAACATTACTTGAGTCATCATCTGTCCCAAATAATTCGATAGCAGCCAGATCTGTTGGGTCGTGATCAGTTAGATGTACTTCATGAGCACGAACCTTATCTATAATTAAAAAAGGATCATAAGGTGG
Source organism: Fidelibacterota bacterium (assembly GCA_021735285.1). Lineage (GTDB taxonomy): Bacteria > Fidelibacterota > UBA2242 > UBA2242 > JAFGTP01 > JAIPHI01. The sequence continues at coordinate 7,170 of JAIPHI010000049.1, forward strand.
TAAATTTATAGCATTGGCATCTACTCCAGAAAAATGAATAGAAAATCTTAAAGTATCCGGTTCAACACTAGTTGGTCCATATTCACCGGTGTTAATATATTTTGCATCTCCATCAAATAATGAATATGTATTATCAAAAGGGATTATAACTGCATTTGTCTGGTTTTGTTCAACCCCATTTTCTGCTAATTGAATATAACTTCCTGTTAATTTATACCCTTTAACACTATCAACTTGAGAAGAACTAATATTATCTAATTCTATCCCAAAACCATTTTCATATCTGGCACCGGTTGCTCTAATAACAAGTGTTCCATCAATTTTAACAAGTTGGTCAGGACCGCCATTAATGATTTCTATTTTATGCTTAAAATTATACCCAAGTATCAGATCATTGAAATCATAATCACCCTGAATTGGCCATTTGTCTTCATAGGCAAGTGTACCAAACTTATTTTCTCCGGGATAGTAGTTATATTGGTATTTAATATATTCTGTGCAGGAAGGTCCGTTAATTGTTGAATAATAACTATCAGGACCTGCTTTAAATGCTACTTCAACATCTCCAACCTGGTATTGATCATCGAGAGTGAATGAAAAAGTTTTTGCCCCTCCATCTTTACCAACTTTCTGTTCCCATTTTATACCATAAACTCCAGTATTGTTATCATTTACAACCTCCCACTTGTTAGGATTTGCATTATCAACAATATGATCATCACACAAAGCCAAAACCCAATACGATAAATCCTTTACTCCGGGGCCTTGACCCGCTACTCCAGTAATAGTATAAGTCCAGGTTGAAGTACCATCATTATTGTTAGAAAATCCATCAAAAGTAAACTCATATCCGTTAAATGTAGATGTATCGGTGTTTGTAGCAATGATTGAACTGGATTTAGATAAACTGTTTTCCCCACTATAATTATACTCTGAATTACCATTTTGGACTGATACAAATGCTTCTTCATCAGCAGTTTTGACTGTTACCTGTTTTTTGTATGAAGGTAAAACCAGGTTCGTAAAAAATTTTCCCTGCTTATCTGTCCTACCAGTTGTCAGCAAATTATTGTCTTGAAATATTTGGACAGGTTGTCCGTCTATAGGATTTCCATTGCGACTTTTTGCATTTACTTTAAAAGCCACCTCTTCGGATGTAGAAAAGTTAAAACGGCTATTATTAGACTGTTGGATATTATTGTGAGGGTCAATTAATGTCTCACAGGAGAATAAAAATATAACAATCGATATTATAAATAATAAAATTTTATTTTTCATAATAAATTAAACATTCCTTTGTCAATTAAAATTCATAATTATAAAGATCACTTATATTGTTTTCAATGATTATACCAATCAACCGTCAATTTAGACGTAATTGATAACGAATAGTTACATACACTTCTATTATATTATTTTTTAGTGCTTTATGATCTAGAAACTTTTAAAGTTAAATTATTTTTGAGTAATTAACAGATTCTATTTTTGAGATCACGTATCATATTGAAACGCTTCTTATATATAATATTTTTATTATCAAACCAAACGAGTGAAGAAGAAGAAGAAAGTATAATAACAATCGGCATTTGGATAAATCACATCATTTAATTATTATAAGCCATAAATGAGGTCTTCATCCCTATATCCTGAAGTCGGATTGCTATACCAATCATCGTATTGATTCCCTTCGGATGTTCGCCATTCTTCAAAATGAAGATAGGCATTTCTGATATCGGCCCTCTCAATCGGATAATAAAATTTCTCTGGAAAATTTAAAGCCCAGGGCATATTGTTTTCATCTTTATAATCAGGATAAAAAGGATCCTGATCCCCTAGATCAGTAGGGGTTCCTCCAGCTAGATGTACTTCTTGCTCTCTTTCTCCATCAATTATCATAAAAGGACTAAAATTGAAAGAATAGTTAATTTCATACCAATAGACCGGTTTAGTGTCGACCATGACACTAAATTCATAATCTGGTAAATTATGGCCTTCGCTGTAACCAGTATTAACATATGTCAAATTTTCAAACAATGTATAGACATTATCAAAGGGAATAATAACTGGATTTGATTGATTTGCCTCTGTCCCATTAGAATTAAGCTCGATATAAGAATCATTTGATAATTGCAGACCCTCGACACTTATAATATCGGCATTACTCAAGCCCGGAAATTCTATCCCAAATCCATTGTTATAACGAGCACCAGATGCCCTGACTTTAAAATTTATTTTTATCTCAGTTATTAATAATTGCTTATATCTAATCTCAAATTGGTAATCAAGAACCAGATCATTGAAATCATAATCTCCTTTATCTGGCCATTTGTCTTCAAAAGCAAGCGTAGCATATTGATCTGCGCTGGGATAATATAAAACATTTGAACATCTGGGATTATGAGGAAAATTGTCACTACAATTTGGCACGCCATCCTCGTCATCATCCTCATGATCATTTTCTCCATCACAACAAATTCCTGAACTTTTACTTAGTGTGGATTTTGGAGATTGATAAGTATAATTAATTTCACTTTTGGAAATTGATACTATTTTTTCATCATAATGGGTTTTGATGGTAACCTGATCCAGATATGTTGGAAGTGAGATGCTATTTTTTAATATTCCTTCCTCGTTAGTCTGTCCTGTAGCAATTAAATGATCATCTTTCAAAATTTCAAAATATACCTGATCAAGAGGTTCTTTATCTTCATCTTCAGCTCTTATATTAACATCAATAGATTTAGTAGTTGAATAATTGAATTGTTGCGGATTAAGCGATTTATCTTTTTGACGGTCATCAAGCGTAGGTTCAACTAATGTCTCACAGGAAAATAAGATCATTCCCAAACTAATTAAAAATATCAATTGTATCTCTTTCATTTGACCTATCCTTATATCTGGTTGACTAGTCTTCTATTTTATATAGGTCAATTCTCATACCAATTTTGATTATCATTAAAAATATAACTTTATTTGCACTTCATTTATTGATATACTATATTGTTTTTTAGAAGTATAACTTATTTAAGAAGATATGTTTTATATTCTAATTTTGAAATATATTTTAATCTGGTTATAATATAGGCGATATTAAATAGTGTTTTAAATAAAGAATGTGTTTCATAATGATACTATATAGATATATTTCTTAATAGGTCAAGGCCATCCAATATAGCTAAATTTGGATTTCTAATAATGCTGGTGGAAAAAACATAAATTGATTAAATTATTTGATATGTTAATATAAATAAAGATGGAGATCACATGGTAAAAAGGCAAGAACCTGAAGTCAATTTGGAACTTGTAAAAGAACATGGATTATCGGAAGACGAATATGATAAAATAAAAAAAATACTTGGCCGTAAACCCACTTTTACAGAATTGGGAATTTTCTCAGTTATGTGGAGTGAACATTGTAGCTATAAAAATTCGTTGTCTATGTTGAAAACACTTCCCATGGAAGGTCCTAATTTATTAGTCGAGGCGGGTGAGGAAAATGCCGGTTTAGTTGATATTGGCAATGGAATGGCACTATCATTTAAAATCGAAAGCCATAACCACCCTTCTGCAGTAGAACCTTTTCAGGGAGCGACAACAGGTGTTGGTGGTATATTAAGAGATGTTTTTACAATGGGTGCCAGACCTATTGCAAATTTAAATTCACTTCGTTTTGGGCCTCTTGATAAAGCCAGAAATCGATATCTTTTCGAGCATGTAGTAGATGGAATTGGGCACTATGGGAACTGTATGGGAATTCCTACCGTAGGAGGCGAAGTATATTTTGATAAGGGATATTCTGAAAATCCATTGATAAATGCAATGGCTATTGGCATTGTTAAACATGACGAAACCAAAAGTGCTATTGCCAAAGGAAAAGGCAACACCGTTATAATTATTGGCTCTGCAACTGGAAGGGATGGTATTCACGGAGCTACTTTTGCTTCTGATGAGCTGGATGAAGAATCCGAACAGGATCGCCCCAGTGTTCAAGTTGGTGACCCTTTCCAGGAAAAAAAACTGCTGGAGGCTACATTAGAATTATGTAAAAAAGATTTTGTAATTGGTATCCAAGATATGGGTGCTGCGGGATTCACTTCATCTTCTTCTGAAATGGCTGAAAAAGGTGGCGTTGGTATGGAAATCGATCTCGATAGAGTTCCTCGCCGCGAGCCTGGTATGACTCCTTACGAGATTATGCTCTCGGAATCTCAAGAAAGAATGTTAATGGTTGTTAAGAAAGGGTTCGAACCTGAAGCCAAAAAAATTCTCGATAAATGGGATCTGGAGTTCGCCGAAGTAGGTGAGGTAATCTCCAGTGGTAATCTTGAAATCTATGAGGATGGTGAACTTGTGGCTGATATTCCGGCGGAAGCTCTGGCTGGAGAATTAGAATATCAGAGAGAAACGAAAAAGCCTGAATATCTCGAGGAAACCCAAAATTTAGATATTGAGAATATACCTGAACCAGATGATTTTAATGCTGTGCTTCTAAAACTTGTCTCATCACCTAATATTGCTGACAAATCCTGGGTTTACAAACAATATGATCACACTGTACGAAGTAATACAATGGTCAAACCCGGCAGCTCAGCGGCAGTAATAAGAATCAAAGGCACCCATAAAGCCCTTGCAACATGTACCGATGGAAATGGCCGATATGTTTATCTTAATCCTTATGAAGGAGGCAAAATTGCAGTTGCTGAATCCGCCCGCAATGTTGTTTGTTCCGGTGCAAAACCGATCGCAATTACCAATTGCCTCAATTTTGGAAATCCTTATGATCCTGAAGTCTATTATCAATTCAAACATGCTGTTTTAGGGATTGGTGATGCTTGTCGCAAATTAAACACTCCTGTTACTGGCGGTAATGTCAGCTTTTATAATCAGGCCGAAAAGTCACGTATCTTCCCTACTCCAGTAATTGGTATGGTAGGAATCATGAATAATCTGAATGATGCCACTACAGCCTGGTTTAAAAAGCCTGGTGATTTTATTATGATGTTTGGCTCAGTTAAAGGAGAACTAGGCGGTTCAGAGTATTTAAAAGTCATTCACGATAAAGTTGCCGGCAACTCCCCTGAACTGAATCTTGAATTTGAACAGAGAATTCAGAAAGCCTGTCTGGCTGGCATACGAAAAAGAATAATTAATTCAGCTATTGATATTTCCGATGGAGGATTCGCGACAGCAGTGGCTGAAGCCTGTATATTAAATAAAGAGAAGCAGCTTGGTGCAGAAATCCATTTCTCCGAAAAAATACGGAATGACGAACTTTTATTCAGTGAAACCCAATCCGTAATTATCATTACTATCGATGAAGATAAACTCCTGGATATTGAGAAAATTTCATCTCGTTATTCTGTACCCTGTACTACAGTAGGAAAAGTGACAGAGAATGGTCGCTTAAAGATCAATAATGAAATCGACATTGAAGTGGAAAAATTAAGAAAAGCCTATACAGAGACAATTCCAAAGATCATGACTGGACAAAGCAAATAAATTCTACCTTTTAGAATAATTAATTAAGAGGCTCGATTATTCGAGTCTCTTTTGATCTAGTAATCTAAATTGGCAATTCTCCAAATATATAAAACCTCATAAAATGATATAAAAATGTTTTTTATATCCTCAAAAGTAATTATATTAAATTGATAATGATTTTTTTTAAAAATGCATTAATCTTACTTTTTTATGTTATAATTTTAACTCCACATAAGTATAATGTGATTTGGATTACACAAAGATTAACTTAAAAACTGTATATTGCTTTACAACAAATTAGGAGGATATAATGTTAATAAAACAGAATTTAAATCTCTTATTAATTTTAATTTTAATCTCAACCATTCTTTTTGCTAATGATTCGGAATCATACTCGCAGTCAGATGATAGTTCGGCGAGAGAATCCAAATCTAATATCGCTCCAATCGCTATTAATAGTTCAAAAAATTTATTAGCAAGTAAAGCACCAAATGCTTCTAAGCTTGCTCTGGCACAGGAGACTCAATCCAATACCGAAACTACAGAATCCAGTGATGGCACGCAATTCGGTATGGGAGCCGGTATAGGTTCTGTTACAATTAATGGGGAAATATACAATCATATTAGTTTACGACCGGAATTAACTATGGGTAAACTGGGAATTGGTCTCGATATTTATTTTTATATGGATGAAAATGGAAAAATAAGGGAAGAAGACTGGGATGAATTCTCAGATTATCTTAAAAAAATATATTATATTCGTTGGGGAGAACAAGGTGATCCCTTTTTCCTCAAAGCCGGCGCTCTTGAACAGGTGACTCTCGGCTATGGTATTTTAATGGACGGCTATACAAACACTGCTCAATATCCTCAGGAAAGGAAAGTAGGTATTCATACCGGAATGAAAATGGATAATATTGGTTGGGAAGCATTTTTAGCGGATATTAATGAAATAACCGGGCCTGGTCTATTGGGAGGTAGAGTTACTTATCAACCACTTGATAAAATCGGTCTAGAAATAGGTGGTACCCTAGTTATGGACTTTGACCCATATCAGGGTCTTAATGATGATGACAATGATGGAGTTGCTAATAGTATTGATATGTATAAGAATACTGATGATAATGCTCTCATTGATTCCATTGGAAATGCTTTAACTCCTTCTCAGAGAGAACTATTCAGAGATGCAGGTATAAATATTCCGGATTCCTCCATACTAAAAAACGGTCAACCGACAATTGATGATCTGGAACGTAAGCCGGCTGGTGCCTATGCTCTGGATATAGGTCTCCCTGTATTTGAGAATAAAATCTTTAAAATAGATATATACAGTCAATATGCTCAATTTTTACCTACTGACAGATATTATTACAAAGATTCTACAAAAAAATTCACTCCTGGCTGGGGATATTCTTTTCCCGGAGTACAGGCCAATATTTTGGATTTCATTACTGCAAAGGTAGAATATAGATTTGCAAATAAACATTTTCTATTCAATTTCTGGGATCGTAATTATGATTTTCAAAGAACTCATATCTGGCATAATCAGACAACTGGAATAAAAAATATCTATACCAAACAGCAGGTTGAACTTTATCAGAATAGGGTGTTAAGAGGTGTTTACGGACTACTAAGAGCCGATCTATTTAATCTGCTTACTTTAGAGAGCCGCTATCAGCATATGGCTGCCAGTAGCTATCAAATCAAGAGTTTTCAAACTACAGCTTATTTAAATCCGCGTCATATCCCTAAACTAGCCGAAGCCAGGGCATTTTATCAGAGAAACAATGATGAGAATCCCTTTGATTTTGCTAATCCTTCATCAAATACTTTGCTGGGGTATAGAATAGGATTGGAAATGGGCCAGGGTGCGGTGTTATACTATGTTTTTCAGAAATCCTATCAGGATATAAACGGTAACGGATCGATAGAACCGAGCAATGAAGCAATAACAATTAATACGATAGAAACTGGAATTAAATTTTAATAACTAATTTCTTAACATTAATTAATAATTCCCCCTATTTTTCGGTAATAATAGATGAGTAGAATCTTTCTTTTAATTGGTATAATTTTATTTATACTAGAAAATTCAGTAAGTTTATTATCTATTAAAGAGAAACAATACCTGGCAGCAAGAAGGTCATTTTTATTATCTATGTTATTATCATTCCCATTTCTCTTTTTAAGCGTTATCAATTTCCCTTATCAAAATATAATTGGCCTTAGCCTGACCCTCTTGGCGGGAGTATTTTTAGTTTTACTTTTGATACCTTTTCCCTCTAAAAAAGATAAGAACTATAAAAAGCCTATCACCAGAATCGATGAAAGAGATACAATGTTCTCTCGGAATCGATTAAAAAAAGGCTCCACTCATTATAAAAATTACTACTTAGAAAATCCCGACAAGAAAGAGATTGACGATAAAATAAGAAGTAATCCAGGCCTGCTTGCTAAAAATACCAAATATTATCATAACTATTGGTTTCAAGCTGCTGATACAAATTTTGCCCATGTTAAGCAATTACGTTCAAAAGTTGATGGAAAAGTTAGCAGTAGTAAGTCAAAATTTGCATTATCATCAAAATCTAATACAGCTTTTATTAAAAACTGGTTACGTAATTTAAATGTCCTGGATACGGGGATAACTCTTTTAAAGGATTATCATATCTACTCTTATGGTGGCAGAGATGAGCGCTATGGTAAAAAGCTGACTTTAGAGCACAAATTTGCTATTGCTTTTACAATTCCCATGAATTATGAGCTTGTCAATTGTGCCCCTCAGGCTTCTATGGTCTTTGAATCCTCCCGTTGCTAT
>JAIPHI010000050.1 GCA_021735285.1 Fidelibacterota bacterium
GCGAGATTTGGTCAGGGCCTTTATCTGTTTATGCTCGGCGCCTTTCTTTTTAGGGAGTAAATTTTCAGACAATTCCGAAGCTGATAAAATTAGGAGCGAATCCGCTGTAGAGATCATGGCCGCAATTGCCCCGGTTATCAGAACTGAAGCGATAGCCGGTGGAAAGATCTCCAGCATTACCGAAGGCATGACATACTCCTGATCTGCCAGTCCTTTAGGACCAAAGAGAGCTAAGCCAATCCAACCAATTGATAGCGCTCCAATATAAGCCACAATTGTCCAAACAATTCCAATATTCCGTGCTTTTTTGGCCTGGTCTGCATCACTTATTGCCATGAAACGCATACTTAACTGGGGTAAACCGCCCAGATAGCCAAAAAACCAGGAAAGTCCACTGACGATTACGGCTCCGGCAGCAAAACCTGAGACCGCCCCGGACAAAGAGCTATGTCCTGCTCCTGCTTTGCTGATTGCTTGTGGGATCGAATGAGCAAAGATATCCGGGCTGTTGGCAATGGTAATGATGCCGACAATGGGGCCAATAATTAAAGCTGTGATCATGACAATTGCCTGTATCACGTCGGTGTAAACCACACTGCGAAATCCTCCATAAACTGTATAAGGAATGATTATCAAAGCTGTGAGCAGCATGCCGATTTTGGGGTCTATCCCAAACATTGTATGCAAAGTTTTTCCACCTCCTAGAAATTGTGCACCTACATAGAAGAAAAATATAAATACCAGGGTTGAACTGCCGACAATGCGAATCCATTTATTCATTTCAGGGTGTTTTTCAGCTATATATTGAGTATAGGTGTTGATACGAAATTTTTCAGCTTCATCTCTTAGTCGCCAGGCAAGGCCCCACCAGGCTACGATTATACCAATTAAACATCCTAAAGCGGTCCAAATACTGGTCATCCCACTGGCATAGGCAAAACCTGGTAAGCCCAATAAGGCCCACGATGACTCTCCTGTTGCTCGCTCTGACAAGGCAGCTACCCAGCCAGGCAGTTTGCGACCGGCGATTGCATAATCCGAATCGTTTTTGACTTTCCTTCCCTGATAAATCCCCCAGGCAATAAGGCAAGCCAGGTAGGATATCATTACAATGAGAATTTGCATCTGGTGCTCCATAATCTCCTCCTGAATAGATTGTCAATAAATTTTTAGCATTAAAATTCAAACTTAACCATTTTAATTGTAATTTGCTTATTATAATATTTTAGAAGCCCAAGAACAATTGACCATTGAAAAATACAGGTCATAAAGCTAAAAGATTGGAATGGATCGTACCACTTCTTTGTACTTGCGGCCAGTGAAAACCACCAGACCAAAAGAATAAAAGCTCCGAGAGGTATAAAATATGTGAGGACTTTATCCCACCAGGTACCAATTTGGAGATCATTTTTATCCTGTAATAATATATTTTTCCTAATGTTTTTGGCACCTTGCCGAACAATACTAAATGCTACCAGTGCGCCTGATAACATCAGCCCTAGTCCCCAGACAAAGTCCTGATTACTAAGAAAATTTAGATTAACAGCGGAAGGAATACCGAGAATAAAACTGACTGTTACTATTAATGTGATAGCATGATTTCTTTTATAACCGGCATCTATGAATATTCTGGTCGGTAACTCCAGCATAGAAATCAAAGATGAAAAACCGGCAAAAGTTAAGCCTAAAAAAAAGAGGACTGCAAGCGGATGACCGAGAAACATGCGGGCGAAAAGTTGGGGCATCCAGATAAAAGTTAATCCTGTTGAAGCCGGCCCGCTCGTCTTCATAATATCTAGAATTTGTGTTCTATTCATATGCAATTCGGTTTGAGATACGGAAAATACAGTTCCAAAGATCATCAAAGCAGCTAATATTGAGATGATATTGTTTCCAATACCCGTAGTAAAAGCATTTTTTACTATACCATGTTTCTTCTTCATATAAGCAGCATAAGTCATGAACAAGCCCCATCCGGCCCCCGTATCCCAGGCATTTTGGGTCAGTGCTTCGAGCCAAATTGCCGGGTTTTGAAGCTGTTCCCATTGGGGTGTAAAGAGATATTTTATACCATCAAGCGAGCCAGGCAGGGTTATTGCTCTGATGACTGATAAAATTACAATTAGTAGTAATGAGGGAATTAAAAATTTATTTATTTTTTCTATAGAATTAATACCTTTCCAGATGACCAGAGCTCCAATTCCGATGGCAATGGCATGAAAGAGAATTGGCCAGCCGCCGCTCTGGTAGGATTCCCAAATTTGCATTGAGGCTGCAGTGGTCATAGGAAGAGGATTAGTAAGCATGTAGATGAAATAGTAAACACACCAGCCCACAATTACCGAATAGAAAAACATAATAGCAGTAGAGACGAAGCCAATAAAGCCACCCATCCAGGTAAATTTTTTGCCGGCTGATCTTGCAACTGTAGATAGTACGCCAGACCTGTTTTTTCGCCCTAAAGCATATTCAGCAATAATTAAAGGAATGCTCCAGAGAAATAGAAAACATAACCAGGCGATAAGAAAACTGCCGGCCCCTTCTTCTCCTCCACATTGAGCCGCAATCCGGGGAAAACGCCAGATATTACCGGTTCCAACTGCGATCCCCAGGACACTTAATAATAATCCTAATCTAGAAGTGAATCTCTGATTAGTACTTTTATCTATATTGTCCATTCTTCCTCTCAAAAATCTGATATTTTTAAACCTGGACCGACACTAATTTAATAATAATTTGACATTTTTCAACAGCTTGATTGGATGCAATAAAATAACTAAATACCTTAATATATATACAAAAGGGATTATATTTATACTTTCTATGGATTATATCTATATCTGTAAAATAAAAAAGTGTGATTTTTAGAAAGTTATCTCCTAAATTAGCAAGTTATGAGATTTATATTATTGTTATTATTAGAAGAATATTCTGGTTAATATAATTAGAAAGGAAATGCTATGAGTGACTATCATGAACCACAAGAAAAATTAAGTGAAAAAGCGCGTTCTTTAACAAGGGCTCTAAATAGCTTGAAAGAAGAAGTAGAAGCAGTTGACTGGTACAATCAGAGACGGGATGTAGAAAAAGATAAGGCGTTGCAAGATATTCTCAAACATAATATGCTCGAAGAAATTGAACATGCTTGTATGACTATAGAGTGGTTACGTAGAAATATGGAAGGTTGGGATGAGGAGCTGGAAACCTACTTATTTAAAGAAGAAGATATCACGGATTTAGAATAGGCTAGGGTTGGAATGTTATTGTATAATATTTATACAATAAAATAAATCTAATTTGAGAGAGCAGTACTTTAATCGGTATTGCTCTCAATTAATTTTAGATCTTTTAAACTGCTATCTACTATAGATGTATTTATTAAGGAGGCGACCATGGAAATAACACAAGAGATGCGGAACAGATCAGCCGACCTAAAATCCTTTCTGGATAATTCACCTACCGCAGGTTGGGCTGCTAAAAGCGCAGAGAATATATTAAAGCAGAATGGCTTTCGGCAGGTAGATGAAAAGGAAAAGTGGAAATTGCAAGCTGGCGATAAATTTTTTATCAATAGAGGTGGCTCAGCGATTGCTGCTGGTGTTATAGGTCAAAAATCTCTGGCAGAAAGCGGTTTTAATATAATTGGATCGCATACTGACTCACCTGGATTTCGAGTTAAAAGTAAAAGCGTTTATGAAAAAGAAAATTATATCCAGCTGGGAGTTGAAATCTATGGCGGCCCTCTCCTGGCTTCCTGGACTGATCGAGAATTATCATTGGCGGGTAAAATAGTGATAGAGGAAGCAGACGGATTACAGCCGAAAATGTGGAGAAGCCAGGATAAATTACTGAGAATTGCTCAGCTTCCCATACATATGAATCGCGAAGTAAATGATGAAGGTCTGAAGCTGGAAAAAGAGAAACATCTACCTCCCATTTTAGGATTAGCAGGTGAAGAAGAGTTTACCAGGGAAAACTTGATTGCATTAATCGCTGAAGATATGGAAGTCGAGAAAGATAGAATCAAAGAATTTGAACTGGAATTGTACGATACTCAAAAAGCTTCTCTTCTGGGATTAAATAATGAATTTATTGCCTCAGGCAGAATTGATAATTTAATGATGTGTTACTCGGCTATTTCAGCCCTCACGGAATTAGACAAAACCCCTGAAAAAACAGCCATTGTAATTTTATTTGATAATGAGGAAATAGGGTCTAATACCATGAATGGCGGAGGCTCTCCATTTTTACAAAATTTTATAGAAAGAATTGCTATTAGCCAGAATTTGTCCAGAGAAGAGCTGCTGGTTGCTATGGCCAATTCTTTTGTTCTCTCTGCTGATGGCGCTCATGCAGTGCATCCTAATTATCCTGATGAATATGAGAAAAGACATAAAGTGGAATTGAATAATGGGCCAGTAATCAAACTGAATGCTATGCAGAAATATGCTTCTAATCCTGAGAATACAGCTTATTTTAAAAGTATTTGTGAAAAATTAGATATACCCCACCAGATCTATATTCATAGAACGGATAAACCGTGTGGAAGTACGATTGGACCGATTACCGCTACAAGGACAGGAATGCGCACTATGGATGTTGGGCCTGCTATGCTTTCTATGCATTCTGTACGGGAGATGGCTGGAGTCGCCGATACCTGGTATATGATTCAGGTGATGCAGGAAATATTAAGGGACTAACTATAATAACTAACAGGCCCCGGAGCTACCGGAGCCTGTTAGCTAGCGAGGAGTTTTTTGGAAGAAGTCCAAAAACTCACAAATTAGACAAATATACACTGTTTTAGTTGTCATTTATGAAGTGTTAATTAATAAAAATTTTACAGTAATTATATTTTGTTTATATATATTTTATTCAATTTTTGTTCAATTATGCAAGTTAGAATTCGTTAAGAAAAAATGGTTTACTGTTATAAATTATGGGGTCTATAAAGCTAGAAGATAGCCATGAGTGATAAAGCATCAAAAAAACAACAGAATACTGACGATGGTCTGAAAGAATTAGGTTTTCTTGATCATTTAGAGGAACTTCGCTGGAGAATAATTAAATCTCTGGCAGCCATTATGGTTATCGCAATCGCAGCTTTTGCCGTTTCGGATATATTTATTGATTTATTATTGATTCCTGCTAATAATCTTCAGGATAAAATGATGATCCAGGTCCTTAAAGTACAGGGCATGTTCATGCTGAAAATTAAAGTCGCAGGGGTGATGGGTCTAGTGGGCGCGATACCTGTTATCGCCTATCAAGTTTGGGCTTTTGTAGCACCCGGTCTTTATGAAAAAGAGAAGAAATGGGGTAAATGGCTTGTCCTGGGAGTGACAATATTTTTCTTATGCGGAGCTGCTTTTGCCTATTTTGTTCTGGTTCCATTTGCACTGAAATTTTTAATTAATATTGGAACCATGGAGGTGAAAAAACATATTTCAATCTCATATTATACCCAGTTTGTATTAAGAATGCTGGTAGCGGCAGGGATTGTATTTCAAATGCCGGTTTTATCTTTTTTAATGACAAAAATGGGTTTGATCAACCCCAGAATATTAAGAAAATTCTGGAGATATGCTGTGATTGTTTCTCTGGTGATTGCAGCTTTTATAACGCCTCCCGATCCTATCAGTATGATGATGATGGGGATTCCACTTCTATTTTTATATGAATTTAGTATTCTGGTATCCCGGCTTGCAGGAGGTTCAGCATCAGCAGATCGAAGCAATAATAACTTAGATATGACTGATGAGAGTTAAAGGTAAATGCAAGATAATCATTTAGAAAATATATTAAGTAGTATACAGGTTGAAATGACTCGCTTTGAAAATAAGTATGCCCGGATTCTGGAATCTGATGTTAAGCTAATTAATAGAATTGGTAAATACATTAGTGATACTAAGGGTAAACGGCTGCGGCCTGCCATCTTAATCCTTTGCGCAAAAAATTTTGGGGATATTAATCCAAGGGTCATAGATGCCGCAACTGTGGTCGAACTATTGCATACCGCCACTTTAATTCATGATGATGTAGTAGATAAAGCGGAGCGAAGAAGAGGTGAAAAAAGTATTAATAATATCTGGCAAAATAAGATAGCCGTATTAATGGGTGATTATCTTTTTAGTCGGAGTCTTTCAAAATTGATTAATCTGAAAAACCATAATATTATGAAAGATATTTCTCAAACAACGGAGCATCTATCTTCTGGAGAATTATTACAAATAGAAAAAAGCCAGGATAATGGGATGACAGAGGCGGTATATAATGAAATGATTTTTTATAAGACTGCCTCGCTTTTTGCAACCAGTTGCCAGCTCGGGGCTAAACTGATGAATGCTTCCCATAAAGAATATCAAGCTTTTTACAATTTTGGCAATTATTTGGGGAGAGCTTTCCAAATAAAGGATGACTTATTTGATATTTCCGGGAAAACTGAAAATACTGGCAAACCTATTGGACTCGATGTCAAGCAAAATATTCTTACTCTACCTATTATTTATACACTTGATAAGTTAGATGGACAGGAACATGGGGAACTGAAAAACTTGTTGGACCAAAGGAGCAATATTCAAATTGAGGAACTTGCCAAATATGTAAAAAAGGCAGGCGGATTTGCTTATTGTAGAAAAAGAATTGATGAATATGTGGAAAAAGCAAAAGCTGCGTTAACAATATTCAAGAAGAATAAGATAATAGATTCTTTAGTTGCTCTGGCAGAATATAATAAGTATCGTAAAAGATAGAGGTTGATTTTGATATTTTTTTGGGCCTTAATCTACAATATAGTTTTTATACCTGTAGCCTATGTAGGTTATTATCTCGCCTTTTTATTTAATGATAAAATAAGAAAAGGTGTTTATGGTCGCAGGCAGACAAATCGAGAGTTAAAACTGTATCGGGAGAAACATCCCAATAACAAGACAATATTAGTGCATTCTGCTTCATTGGGTGAATTTGAACAGGCCAAACCTGTAATTAGAGGTTTAAAAGCACTTAGGCCGGATATAGATATCATAGCTAGTTTTGCATCTCCCAGTGGGTTTGAAAATGCAGATAGATTAGATGAAGTATCACTATTTATCTATTTGCCCATTGATACTCTCGTCCGAACTGATAGATTTCTTACTACGCTTAAGCCTGAAAAGATCATTTTTGTCACATACGAACTTTGGCCCAACATGATAATAAATGCTCTACGGTATAATATTTCAACTTATTTAATGTCTGCTCGCATAAGGAAAGATAGTTTAAAATGGTTACCTATTATTAGGACTTTTTTTAGTGAAATATATCGCTGCCTTGATCATATTTACGCTGTCTCAGAAGAGGATAGCAAATCAATGAAAAATCTGGTCGGTTCCGTGGATGTGAAAGTCCTTAACCTGGGAGATACTCGCTATGACCAGGTAGTACAGCGAGCTGAAAAAAATATAAATGGAAAAGTACCACAAATTTATGATGAGGGCTTTGTGTTTGTGGGGGGCAGTATCTGGCCTCAGGATGTAGAAAAATTATTGCCGGCTCTAATAAAAATCATGCGGGAAGAAAAGCAATTTAAAGTTATTCTGGCGCCTCACGAACCTTCGCAATATGCCCTCGAAATGCTGGAGACAAGATTTATCAGAGCCGGCTATAAAACCAAGCGGCTTTCTAACTTGAAAGAAGGGCCTGCTGATGAGCGAGTTATTCTTGTGGATAAAGTTGGGGTTCTGGCTGAGATCTATCACTATTGTGATGCAGCTTTTGTAGGAGGCAGTTTTCGCAAATCGATTCATAATGTAATGGAACCGGCAGTAGCGGGTATTCCAGTCTTTTTTGGACCTATTTATCATAATTCCAGAGAGGCTGAGAGCCTGATTGAAAAAGGAGGGGCAAAAAGTCATGAAGAAACTGAAGGCTTCTATAAATCAATCAAAGAAATAATTAATAACCCTGCTGAATATAAAAAAATGGCCGAATCTGCTCGAGGAGTGATTATAGAAAATTTGGGAGCCTCGGCAAAAACAGTGAAAGAAATTTTAGAATTGTAGCCAAATATACTTTCAATTAAGTGTGTTAATCAATTAAATTTGGGGCAAATTGACAATTTTAATGAATGGAGTGAATATTGAGTAATGTGATTAAAGAGAAATATGAAGAGATACCTGCTTATAAAGTAGTTACAGCTTCGAATATTATTTCCCTGATCAGGGCTCTGCTAGCTATCCCTATTATCTATTTTCTCAATAAAGATATGGGCGGCATTGCTTTTATTTTTATAGTAATTTGTGCTATATCTGATTTGCTTGATGGCTGGCTGGCTCGCATCTCTAATCAGATCACTGCTCTTGGTAAGGTTATAGATCCAATAGCAGACAAGATTGTAATGAATAGTGTTCTCTTATTTTTAGTATTAGCTGAGAATGGTAATCTTATCTACTATTTTCTATTAATTTTAATTCGAGACTTTTCGATTTCTATGCTTGGGATGTATGTGATTAATACCAGAAAAGTATCTATTCATGCTAATAGACTCGGAAAGATTTCTATTTTTATAACTGGTTTTGCGATATTAACTTTTTTATATCCTACCTATGTAAATGATAGTATAAGGCAAATTCTTTTGTATGGTTCTATTATTTCTCTGGCTTTATCCTGGATAAAATATATTTATGATTTTACCAAAATCATTGCTCACAGTGAGACGCCAGCTGCGGCTAAAGAAAAAGAGGAGCAGCAAGAAGAACAAAAAATTAAAGGCTTAAAATCCGGTCTGGATAAAACTGAGAAAAGTATTGCCTCTCGTTTGCCCCTTATTAAAAAATTTTTTACAGTTGATCAAGATATTCTTGAGGATGTAGAAGAGACTCTCATTGCGACCGATATGGGAGTTGAACTAACTGATCATCTTGTAGAAAAACTGAGCAATGTTAAAAAAGAAAATGCAGCGCAATTAAGAAGTATCTTAAAATCTGAAATCAAAAGTTTATTAAAACATGATCAGCATAGCAAAACGGAAATAACCAATAAACCCCATGTAATATTATTTGTGGGAGTTAACGGAACGGGTAAAACTACTACAATTGGGAAATTAGCCCATAAATATTCATCTGAAAGCAAAGATGTTCTGATAGCAGCAGCAGATACATATCGAGCCGCTGCTTATGAACAGTTAAAAATTTGGTCGGAAAGGTCGCATGTAGATTTTATGGGAAACCCTGAGGGTAAAGATCCGGCTGCCGTTGCTTATGATGCGGTTAAATCAGCAGAAGCCCGAAATAAGGATGTACTTTTGATAGATACTGCCGGCCGACTCCACACTAAATCCAATTTGATGCAAGAATTGCAAAAAATTGAACGGGTTTGCGGTAAAGCACTGGAAGGAGCTCCGCACGATGTCTGGTTAGTACTGGATGGTACTACCGGACAAAATGGAATTCGCCAGGCAGAGAAATTTTCAGAGGCTGTAAATGTATCAGGCCTTATTGTGACCAAACTCGATGGCACTGCCAAAGGTGGAGCTGTTTTAGCCATTCATAATAAAATGGAATTGCCAATAAAATATCTGGGAATTGGTGAGCAGCTGCCAGATATTGTGGAATTTGATCCCGATGAATATGTTGAAGCTCTGTTAACATAAAAAATGATAAGTAATTTGCAATATAGTTCTTTTTACATTACAACATTAGGTTGTTCGAAAAATACTGTCGATTCTGAAATTTTAAAGGGAAAACTGCACAAAGCCGGATTACAATGGTCAAAACCCGATAATTGTGATATATTGATAATCAATACCTGTGGTTTTATTTTAGACGCCAAAGAGGAATCAATTGAAGCAATCATGGATGCTATCAATCTCAAGAAAGCAGGAAAGATCAAAAAACTACTTGTAATAGGTTGCCTCGTAGAAAGATATAAGGAAGAATTAGAAAAAGAAATACCTGAGGTTGACAATTTTTTTGGTGTCGAACCATTTCACCAGGTTATGGAAGAACTGGCTGAAGACCAATTAGCCCCCCGGGAACTTCTCACCCCTCATCATTACGCCTATTTAAAAATTGCAGAAGGCTGTGATAATAGTTGTTCTTTTTGTTCTATTCCGGAAATAAGAGGATTTCAACACAGTAAAAAAATAGAAGATTTACTTGAAGAAGCTCATTATTTATCTTCGCTGGGAGTTAAGGAATTAATCTTAATTGCACAGGATACGACCAGATATGGGACCGATTTGTATGGTAAGAAAATGCTAAGGGAACTATTAGCCCAGCTTCTCGATGAAAAACTGTTTCCCAGAGTCAGATTAATGTACACAAATCCTGATTTCTGGGATTCTGGAATTAACGCTCTTTACAATAAATATACGGAATTTTGTCCTTATGTAGATTTACCAATTCAGCATGCTGCTGATAGTCTCTTGGATAAGATGAATCGTAAAAAAAATAAAGAAGAGATTCGATATATAATATCAAAATTAAGAAATGATGTAGAAGAGATTGTTATTAGAACTACTGTTATGGTCGGGTTTCCAGGGGAGACTCAGAAAGAATTTTATGAATTATTAGACTTTATCGAAGAAATGAAGTTTGAAAGACTGGGAGCCTTTAAATATTCTGAAGAAGAAGGCACAGAAGCAGCAGCTTTTGAGGATAATATTTCTGAACAAGTCAAAGAAGATCGTCTGGAAATGGTTATGCAAACTCAGTATGATATCTCTAATGCCTTTGCCCGAGATAAAGTTGGTAAAGAGTTAAATGTAATTATTGATAAAAAAGATGGAAACGAAGCTCAAGGGCGCACTGTTTGGGATGCTCCTGATGTAGATTGTGATGTTTATATCCAAGATTCAGAGGTTCAAGTTGGTAATATATACAAAGTTCTTATTACAGAAGTTAGAGATTTCGATCTTATAGGTAAAATAAAAGGAGAAGTGAAGATATGAAGGCATTAATTACTGCGGGAGGAAAAGGGACGAGATTAAGACCTATAACTCATACTCAGAACAAGCACTTAATTCCTGTAGCCAATAAAAGAATACTGGATTATGCAATCGAATATGTTAGCGAAGCAGGCATCACAGAAGTGGGAATTATTACCAATAAGAATGATGATGAAGTCAAGAATGTCTATGGAGACGGGAGTAAATTTGGAGTAAAATTAACCTATATTCCTCAGGATTCACCGCGAGGTCTGGCAGATTGTGTAAGAATCGCTGAACCTTTTATAGGTAAGGAGCCTTTTGTTTTCTATCTTGGTGATAATATTATCGTGGGGGGCATTAAAAAGTTTGTTAGAGAATTTGAAGAAAATGGAACTAATTGCCATCTTGTGCTCTCAAAAGTACCGGATCCGGAGCGCTTTGGTGTGCCTGAAATAGAGGATGATCGCATAGTCAGAGTTGAGGAGAAACCTTCCAATCCAAAGAGTGATTTTGCTGTGACCGGGATCTATTTATATGATCATAATATTTTTGAAGCTGTCAATAATATTGAAATGAGTGATAGGGGAGAACTTGAAATCTCGGATGCCCATCAATATTTAATTGATAAAGGGATGGAAATCTCTTATTCGGAAATAACAGGGTGGTGGAAAGATACGGGAAAGCCCAATGATTTAATCGAAGCTAATAGACTGGTACTGGATAGTGTCGAAAGAAAAATTGAAGGTTCAGTGGATGATGAAAGTATCATCCAAGGTCGGGTTAATATTGCAAAAGGTGCTAAAATTGAGAATAGCCATATAAGAGGACCGGTTGTGATTGGTGAGGGTGTTAAAGTTATTGATTCGTATATTGGGCCTTATACCTCATTGAATAGGGATACTCATGTCAAGAATTCGGAAGTGGAATTTAGTATTGTTATGCAGGAGGTTAAGATCTATAACCAAAATACCAGACTTGAAAATAGTATATTGGGTAAAAATGCTGCTATAGCAAAATCAGTTCGTAAGCCCGGCGCTAACAAATTTATCATCGGGGAAAATAGTCGGGTTTTTCTACTTTAGGACCATATTTTTTCGGGAGCTAACCTATTGTAAAACAAATTAAAACTGTTAAGATTAAAACTCTGGGATGTCGTTTAAATCGGGCTGAATCGGATGCCATTGGAGAACTATTATGCAGGGCAGGTTATGAATTAGTACACCCGGAAGATACTGCTGATCTTACTATTATCAATTCCTGTACAGTTACCAATCAAGCAGCAGCCAAAACCAGGTCTAGTATTACAGCTGCAAAGAAAAGTTCGCCTGCTGGAAAAATTGCGGTAATGGGTTGTTATGTTCAGGAAGCCGGCGATAGAATATTAGAATTTGAAGGCGTTAACATGGTCCTTGGGAATGTAACTAAATATAATATACTTGATTATATTAGTCAGATAGAAAATGGCCAATCTATAGCTGATGTGAAAACAATCAATGAAATTGACTGGAGCAGCAGTTCATACTCTACATTTTTTGAGGATTCGATAATTTCCGATAGTAGAAGAACAAGAGCAAATTTAAAAGTACAGGAAGGCTGTGATTATTATTGTTCTTATTGTATCATTCCATATTTACGAGGCCCCTCAAGGAGTAGAGATTATAAAAGTTGTATTCAGGAGGCCCTAGATTTACAGGCTCGAGGATATAAGGAGATTGTACTGACAGGTATTAATATTGGAACTTACAATTATAAAGATAAAAATTTAGTTGACTTAATTCAGGGTCTGTTAGAAACTACGGATTTGCGAAGGATCAGAATCAGTTCAATAGAACCAGACCTGGTTAGTGAGGCTTTGATCGACCTTATCGGTGATGAAAAGAGATTATGCCGTCATCTTCATATACCGCTGCAACATGGAGCCAATAAAATTCTTAAAAGAATGAACCGACGCTATACTGTAGAAGATTATTCTGAACTGGTTCGAAAAGTAAAGGCTAGAATGCCTGATATATGTCTTGGGACCGATATTATGACTGGTTTTCCGGGTGAAACAGTTCAGGATTATCGGGAAATGTACAATAATCTTAAGAAACTACCAGTTTGGCATTATCATGTATTTCGCTATTCTGCTAAAAAAGGCACCCGGGCATACGAATTGTCAGATAAAGTAAATTCGAAAAAGATTAAAGAACGAGCCCAAAAACTCCGCCAACTTGGACATAAAAAGAAGGTTCAAGTGTTAGAAAATTATCCCGGCAAAAAAGTAGAGGTGTTAGGAGAACAGCTCGATAACAAGAATTACGTAACAGGCTATACTGATAATTTTATCAGAGTTAAATTTAAAGGTAAAGAACAAGATGTAAATAATATTAGGGCAGTGAGTGTAAAATCTGTAAATAATGAGACATTACTGGGAGAATTGGGGGATGAGTAATGGTAATTACTTTATTGGTATAGCAGGCAATATTGGTGTGGGAAAGACCACAATGACGAAAAAATTAGCCAGGGACCTGGGGTGGGAACCCTATTTCGAATCTGTAATTGATAATCCTTACCTTGAGGATTTCTATAATGATATGAAGCGATGGAGCTTTAATCTTCAGGTTTATTTCCTATCCCACAGATATAAATCTCACAAAAAAATGACAAATCTACCAAAATCTACAATTCAGGATAGAACAATCTATGAAGATGTGGAAATATTTGCCAGAAATCTCTATAAAATGGATAAAATGAGTCAAAGGGACTGGAACAATTATAAAGAATTATTTGGAATCATGGTGGATGAATTGCAAGCGCCGGATTTAATTATTTATTTAAAAGCAAGTGTGGATACTCTATTAACCAGGATCAAGCAACGCTCGCGGGATTTTGAAAGACAAGTTGATCCCGAATATTTATATCGACTCAATATATCATATGACAAATGGATTAAGAAAGAAAAGCAAAGAAATCCGGTTTTAGTTATTGATACCAATGATTTTAATATATTTAATGATAGAATTGAATATAAAAATATAATCGATAAAATTCATGAATATTGTCCTGAAAAATAGTATTATTTATAAAATTTTTAGACTGTTGCATCTAAGCGGTTTATCAACTAAATTTTAGGTTATTAAATCGAGGGACTTCGGATGAAGAATATTGCTGTTTTTGCCTCGGGACGGGGGTCGAATTACAAAACAATACAGGATCAAATCAAGGCGGGGAATATACCCGGGCAAGTGGTTTGTGTCATAAGTGACAAACCTACACCTCCGGTTTTTGAAAAAGCAGAAGATAATGATATACCAACCTATTATATTGCCGGCAAACAATTTAAGGAGGAGCAACAATACACTGATTTTTTACTTAATATTTTAGATAAATATGATACTGAGTTGATTCTTTTAGCGGGCTATTTGAAATTAATTCCTTCAAGAATTGTAGAAAGATATAGACATGCTATCATCAATATTCATCCGGCATTATTGCCTAAGTATGGAGGTAAAGGCTATTATGGATTAAAAGTACATGAGGCCGTTTTGAAGGCCGGTGATGAAAAGTCGGGAGCAACAGTTCATTTTGTTGATGAAATCTATGACAATGGCTTAATTATTAAACAGGAGGAAGTTGAAGTAAAGCCCGATGATACACCCCATGATCTTGCTGATAGGGTGCTTAAGGTGGAACATAAAATATTTCCCGAAGTGGTTAAAGCCTTTTGCGAAGATAGGATAAGCATAACAAAAGATGGAGTTATAATTAAGGATGAGTGAATTTAAGATTAAACGAGCTATTATTAGTGTCTGGAATAAAGAAAGAATAGTCCCGCTGGCTGAAGAACTAGCTGCTTCCGAAGTAGAAATATTTTCGACAGGCGGAACTTATAAAAAACTTGATAAAGCAGGTCTTGACGTTACAAAAATATCGGAAATAACCGAGTACCCGGAAATTCTGGATGGAAGGGTAAAAACCCTTCATCCGGTGATTTTTGGTGGCCTATTAGCAGATGGGAGCAAGCAATCCCATAAAGAGGATCTCAAAAAAATCGGAGCTGACTTTTTTCAGTTAGTTATTGTCAATCTCTATCCCTTTTCTTCAGCCTTTCATAATCCTGATAATAGTGATGCGGAAATTATTGAGATGATTGATATTGGTGGACCAAGTATGTTACGAGCAGCTGCCAAGAATTATAAAAGTAGTCTGGTAGTCTCCGATCCTTCTCAATATGATGCTTTTATTGAGAAATATAAACAAGGCGCCTTAGACCTTGCTTACCGTAAAAAAATGGCAGCAGCCGTTTTTCAGAAAACAGCCGAATATGATCGGGAGATTGTAAATTATTTTTCGGAAAACACAGATGAAGATATACAGGCCGAAGGTATATATAGAAAAGTACATAATCTTCGCTATGGAGAGAATCCGGATCAGAAGGCAGGATTTTATGCTCCCCTATCAGATGTAGATTGGCGTCCTTTTCAACAATTAGGAGGTAAGCAGCTATCATATAATAATTATCAGGACTGCCTGGCAGCTTACGATATTGTTCATGATA
>JAIPHI010000051.1 GCA_021735285.1 Fidelibacterota bacterium
AACAATATGGAGGAAGTAAAAGCCAGGAAAGGAATTGTTATTGCTATTACCGATCATCATAATCCGGATGTAGAAGAAATTGCCGACAAATATATCCGTATCCCTGAAACTACTGAAGAGCTTTCGCCTATATTAAATGTCATTCCTCTTCAATTACTGGCTTATTATATTGCAGACATGAATGGATTGGACGTTGACAAACCCAGAAATCTGGCCAAATCAGTGACCGTTGAGTAATAATTGTGCAGAGATAACAATCTCCCTAATTATTCTTTTATCAAATTTCTCCGCTAGGTTTCAACAGTTTTTCTAGCAGCCTCAAAATCTAAATCTTTAAGTAAGTGAAGGAGTGTACAGTCAAAAAATTATCTGCGAGTATAAGATATTAGAAGAGATTCACCACAATAAATTGTGGTCTCATTCTCAATTAAATCATAATATTAGTCCCAAGGATATAATAAATTACCCACCAAGAACGAAGGAGCCACATTTTATTAATTATATCCTGATTAGAATCCATTTCAATCTATAATTAGTATTTCTTCTTTTGTATCATAGCAGCAAGATTTTACAATATGATTTTGAAAAAATATTTAAATTATAGCTGAAATTTTCGATTTGTCATCAGTATCCTGGATAGCTACCCCAAATGAATTGGTTTGATTTTTTTAGTTAACGCGTTGCAAGGTTATATTTTAATACAATCCCTAATATTGAACTTGATTAATTAAAAATAATTAATTTATTTAATAATAGTGTTTCATAAGAAAATTTAAGTTGGGGAGGGATATTGAAAAAGGTAGAACTTGTTTTAGTAAATAAAAATCCTGTTATTAATTATCTTGCCGGAAGTCTCAACGACCTTGATTCAATTATCTGGTTATATCAAGATAGTAATCTGAATCATCTTAATAATGTGGAAAAACTCTTAAGATCAAACAATAGAATAAAATTTAATAGAAAAAAAATATATTCCACCAACTTTAAAAAGAATGAATCAATAATAAATAAGATAAAAGAAAAATATCGGGATTATTACTTAATTCTAAATTTGAGCGGTTATGATCAAGTTGCATGTTTTACTATATACGATGCTCTGCGTGAAGTTGCTGATCAAATTTTTGTTATTGATCAAAAAACCAATAGTATTATTGACCTGACACAAAAACAATCCGATACTATTCACACGAATCTAACTGTTAATGAATATATTCGGCTATATGGTATGAAAGTCAGGGACAGTATTCATTTCGATCCCAAAATCGGTGACCGCAGCCGTCTGACCTATTTTATAGGCAATAAGATTGACATTGTAGTTCCATTTTTAGATAAAGTGAGAGAAGAAATTACAAGGCATAGTCAGATAAAAGAGAAAAAGTGGGTACTTGAGCGCAAAGGAATTCATTTTATTATACAAAAAGAGGACAATAATTATAGTGTTAACTATGGTGATCACAAAAATGAAAATGAAATTGAACTGGATAAAATTGGTGAAGAATATTTATTCCGGGGCGAATGGTTAAGAGAACTTGTATTTTTAAGAGTCAACAAATCGCACTTTGGGGACGTTCGCCTAAATATAAAATTAGATCCCGATTCAATTCCCAAAAATAAAAAACTCGAGACAATTATCGATGTTGCTCTGCGCCGGCGTTGTAACTTTTATATATTCCAGTGCTTTTCTTATCCCATTTCCAGGAACTCATTTATTGCTCTTAATGCTATCAGCAGAACAATTGATGAACTGGATGCCGAATCCTTTATATTACTATCCCATCGACCACCTAGTAGCTTTATTGCCCGCGCTCACTCGGCAGGTATTAAAATTGTATATGGTCAAAAAATTGCCAACTTTTCAATATAATAATGAATTAATAAATATAATTTCTAATTTACTAAAATACTGTAACATAATTTTAGCCCCGATGTTATGCAGGGCTAATTGTTGTATAATGGTACCCCAAAAAGGCCTATAGCAATTTTCATATAAATTGTCTTATAAAATATTAGATATTATTTGTCATAAAGACTATTTAAATCTATTTTTCCCTTCAGCCTCTTGAAGGCTTCGGGAAAATCCACAACTAAGAATAGTTAGATTTATTTAATTACGAGACAATAGATAAAATTAAGAGCAGATAATAATTTAAAAATTTCCAAAAATCACTAAAATCTATTAATTTAGAACATGATAAGTTATTTTCAATGTTATCTAAAATAAGGAAATAACAAATGCAAAAAGAATTAAAAAGAAGAATAAAAGATATTCAAAATCTTTGCCAGGCATTAAAGGTAAAAAGATTATATGCCTTTGGTTCTTCTGTAAAAGGAAATTTTAATAAAGACAGTGATATAGATTTTCTTATTTCCTTTTCTGATGATATCTCAGCTGAGGAATATTCTGATAATTATTTTGAACTACATTATAAATTGAGAGAGTTACTTCATAAAGAAGTTGATATTGTTACAGAACGTTCATTATCAAATCCATATTTCATTGAAAGTATTGATGATTCGAAGGAATTGATATATGAAGCGTGAAATAAAGAAATATCTATATGATATAAAAACATCAATTGAATCTATAAATGAATATTTAGGCGATAAAAGAGATTTTTTCGAATATCAAAATAATAAATTGCTTCGAAGAGCGATATAAAGAGAAATTGAGATAATCGGTGAAGCAATGAATAAAATCCTAAAACTTGAACCTGATATAAATATTGAAAATGCGCGTAAAATTGTTGATACCAGAAACTTGGTGATACATGGCTACGATAAAGTTGATGATGTAGTTATTTAGGGCATCATTGTTAAACATTTACCCAAATTATACGACGAAATTAATAACTATTTAGAAAAATAATAATCTAACGGAAGTTTGTTATGCTACATCAGACAAAACTTTTGCAAATCGCTATAAAGGGATTATTAGTTCAACATCGGGATTTTCATTCTGGAAATAACAGTTTACATAATGAAACCATTAAGCTGCCTCATCTTCCCGAGATTTTTCAATTAATTCTTCTTGAATACTTACAGGCAAAGGATCATATCTAAGAAATTCCATAGAAAAATTGGCACGACCACTCGAGATCGAACGCAGGTCAGAAGCATAACCAAACATAGATTTTAGAGGTACAGTCCCGGAAAGTTTCTGAGATCCTTTCCTATGCCTCCGCATTTTATTGATCTTACCTCTCCTTTTATTAATATCTCCTATTATATCACCCATATATTCATCCGGCGTATTAATTTCTATTTTCATAATAGGTTCAAGTAAGATCGGCTCAGCTTTCGGGAATGCCTGGCGTAGCGCCAGTTTTGTACAGCTTCTAAAAGCCATTTCACTGGAATCCACATCATGATAGCTACCATCGATTAAAACAAATTTAACATCGACAATAGGATAATCAGCCAGTAAACCATCCTTGGCAACTTTATAAAATTCGTCTTCAATAGCTGGAATAAATTCTTTTGGTATATTACCACCCTTTATATGGCTTTCGAAATCTAATCCTTCTTCTTTATTAGGTTCCAGCCTGAAAACAATATGTGCATATTGTCCCCGTCCACCAGACTGTCTCTTGAGTTTGTATTCATGTTCTGCTTCAGTAGTAACAGTCTCTCTATAGCGAACTGCCGGTTCTCCAACTTCAATATCTACTTTATGTTCTCTTTTTAGACGGTCAGCAATTACATCCAGATGTAACTCTCCCATTCCGGATATTACTGTTTGCTCAGTTTCTTCATCATACTTCACATTAAAAGATGGATCCTCTAAGGCTAACTTATTCAGTGCTCTGGATAATTTTTCACGATCTTTATTACTCTTAGGCTTAATATGCATATCCAAAACAGTATCAGGAAACTCAATTTTTTCAAGAATAATTGGTTTTTCTTCATCGCAAAGAGTATCCCCGGTTGTTGTATATTTAGTACCGATAATGGCTCCAATATCACCGGCTACCAGGGTATCTACATCCTCTCTTTCCTTAGCATGGATGCGCATAAGCCTACCAATTCTTTCTCGCTCTTGCTTGGCAGGATTGTAAATATAAGTACCGGTTTCTAATTTTCCTGAATAGGCCCGCACAAAAGTTTGCTGACCAACATAAGGATCGTTTGTGATTTTAAAAGCTAGGGCTGAAAAGGGACGGTGAACTGAAGGTTTTCTGGTAATTACCGTCTCTTCATCATCTACTGCCTTACCTGTAACAGCTCCTCGATCAATAGGCGATGGTAAATAATCTACTATAGCGTCCATTATAAAACGAACACCTTTATTCTTAAAAGCCGAGCCACAAAATACAGGAGTAACACATAAATTTAGGACTGCTGTCCGGGCAGCTTTTTTAATATCAAATTCTGTTATTTTCTCATCTTCCAGATATTTGATCATCAGATCTTCATCAAAATCAGCCAGTGTTTCTATCATTTCTTCATGTTTTTCCTGAGCTAATTCTTTCATATCATCAGGAATTTCGCCTTCTATCATCTCCAGTTCATCATAAGTATAGGCTTTCATTGTAATTAAATCCACAATCCCCACAAAATCTTCTCCCTGTCCAATGGGCAGTTGAAAATGTAATGGATTAGCATCTAGCATCTCATCCATCATTTCAACTGTGTGATGCATATCGGCGCCCTGCCTATCCATTTTATTAACAAAGGCTATGCGGGGTACTTTATATTTATCAGCCTGATGCCAAACTGTTTCACTTTGGGGTTCAACACCGCCAACTCCACAAAATACCATTACAATACCATCTAAAACACGTAAAGATCTTTCAACTTCAATAGTAAAATCTATATGCCCGGGAGTATCGATAATATTTATTTGATGTTTTTTCCACTCAGCTGTAATCGCAGCAGAAGTAATAGTAATACCGCGTTCCTGCTCCTGCTCCATAAAATCAGTAACAGCTTCACCGTTATGGGTTTCACCGATTTTATGAGTGATCCCGGCAAAGAATAACATTCTTTCTGTAGTAGTAGTTTTCCCGGCATCAATATGGGCTACCAGGCCGATATTTCTTATCTTTTGAATAATATGTTTCATTTCTTTCATAATCTCCTTTAAATCTTTTTCAAATATACACAAAATGGAGGGCAAATTTAAAGGATTGTTTAGTTAAAATAAAGCTTGAATTTAATTATTTACTAAAGTTTAACAATTATTTTATGGAGTATTTAAGTATTTCTATATTTGAACTAGATTAAATCCTATGAAATATTTACTTATATCTTTTTCAATTGCTATTTTAAATTATAGCAATTTTCAAAAAAATCTTCTTTTAATATGGATATTTTACTTTTGACAAGATATGATGGATTGTATGTTTTTCTTCAGCCTATTAAAGGCTTCAGTAAAATGCACAACTAAGGCTAGTCATGCTACATCAGACAAAATTTTTACAAACTGCTATAGATATTTATTAACAATATTGACAATTAAACTAAAACATGCCCTTCAAAATCTGTAAAGGGCATGTTATTATAAGGAGATCCAGGTCTTATTCTGCTTAATCTTTAGGCTTCCATTCTCTTTTCCAGATTCTTTTATTAAACCTTTTGTGTCTATCTTCTCCCCTCATTCTCTCTATACAGGGTTTCCAATCATCCAGTTTTTCAAGCTGCTTTTCAGTGAGTATTCCTCTTATTTCCAACTTCTTATCGATATTTAACATAAACAATTGCTTTTTTATATCTGCTACTTTTTTTGCTACATTTTTAACTTTTTGTTCAGAATCTTTATTCGCAAAGGCTTCTTTTAGATCTATTCTAGCCAATTTTAAATCTGCCTGCAAGGGAATAGTTTTTTTTCTAAATTCTAAATTTATTTCATGAATCTTTTCTTTCTGTTCATCAGTTAACTCAAGCATATGGAAGATCTCACCTTTCATCATTTGGCAATTGTGAGGCGAACCTTGTTTAAAATCTTTCCCTGCCAATAATAATCCAGGTATGATTAATGCTAACAATACAAAAACTGAAATAATTTTTTTCATTTTTACACTCCTTTATTTATTCTCTCTCTTTTTCATCATCGTGGTCAAAATGTTTATCTCTAAGCTTCTTCATGATATCATGTTTAAACTTGTCATCAAATATTAACAACTTAATTTTCTGTTCGGTATTTAAAATATCATCTATATCTTTTAAAAATTGTTTCCTCAATTCTAATTTGTCTTCTTCTATTTGCATATAGTTTTCCAAATATTGACGGTAATCTTTTTCTGTTGGAGAAAAATCTTCTTGTTTCAATTTTTTATCGATTTTATCAACTAGGTGCCATATTTCCTTATGTTTTTTTTCCATTTTCTTTTCAAAACGATTTAAACGGGGGAAAAATTGCTGACTTTGCTCCGTTGTAAGGTCCAAATATTTGGTCATTTTCCAGGTTCTATATTTTTCCATTTTATTGCGTCTTTTCTTAAAGTCATCATGGGGCCAATTTGAATATATTGATCCAGTGACTAAAAGAGCAATGACTAAAAATTTTACAATATTTTTTATGTTAAACATATGACCCTCCATTATTACTTAATATTTGATACTAATTCAGTATAATCATTATTGGTTAAATCACCTGTCAGAGTAACGATATCTTCGAAAGAATTTGCACCTCTGCTTTCAATAATCGAGTAGGCAATATTATCAAAATCTATATCTGGCTCTTCATTGGTTAAATAATACTCGTGCTCAGCTAAGCCATAATTTCTGGTTGTTGCCAATGATAAATAGGCATTATAATACTTTTCATCCAAATCCATATTTGAAAATTCAAATTCCGGGTTCTGCTGATCAGGTAATCCAAAAATCAATAAAGCAACTAACAGTAAAGCTGCGGAAATTGAGGCTGCTAGCTTAAACCCCAGTTGTACTCGTTCTTTTTTATGTATCCTATTATTGACTTCTACTAACAAATTTTCTGCATAATTATTCTCGATTGTAAAATTCTGGTGTTCAATATCACCGAAAACACCTTTTATTTGCATATAATGCTTTCGACATTCACTACACTGCTCAAGATGGGCTTTGATATGTTTCGATTTCTCTTTATCCAAAGTGTCATCAATATAAAGTGGAATTTGATTTTTTATATCCTTACATATCTTCATAATTGACCCCCATTTTGGATAAATATTTTTCCAAATTATTGAGCGCATGCGAAAAATTCACTTTTGCAGAGTTTTCCGAAATTCCCATAATAGCACCTATTTTTTTATAAGGAAGGCCTTGATAGCCTCTCAATAGGACAACCATATTCTGCTTCGGTGATAACTTTTCGATTGCTTTTTGAAGTTTATACTTCATATTATTCATATTATTTATATTACTATCATTTCTAGCTAAGTCCATAATTTTATCCAACCCAATAAATTTTCTCGCTTTCTTTTTACGTAGATAATTTTTCCCAATATTTATTGCAATCCTATATATCCAGGTACTCAAGGCTGCATCTCCTCTAAATGATTCAAGATTATTATAGACTTTTAAAAATGTTCTTTGGGTTAACTCATCTGCTTCATCATGATTCCCTGTCATTTTCATAAATAGGCCAAATATCCTTTCACTATTATTCCGAACTATCTCGCTAAACTGCTGATTTTTATTCAATACCTAACCCAATTTCTCAGTTTCATCTATATATTAGACAGTCTTAATTACAAAAAGTTAAATAATTTTCAAAATCTTTTTTTTTCAATTTATAGTAATTTAAAAAAATAATTCTGATGCAGTATATCTATGAAAATAAACATCAATAGTTATTGCGATTTTCAATATTAATGGGCTGAGGAAAAAATTATTAATGGGGCTTACTTGAGAAATTATATTTTTTTATCAACAATATTTTTACATATCGCTATATTATCATTAGATATATCATTAAGACCCAAGGAAATTAAAAAAATCATAGATTTGTGAGTAATCTTAATCTTGATCATTCCTAACATAAATAACCCCGCCCACTTAGAGCAGGCGGGATATTTATAGAGGAGGAGGGAAAGAAAATGTTATATTTACAAAAGTGTTAAATTTGTGAGTGCACCAGGAATCGAACCTGGGACCCACGGCTTAAAAGGCCGTTGCTCTACCAACTGAGCTATGCACCCGTCTATATCAAGTCAAAGAGCGACCAAATTTATCGATTAAGATAAAGCATGTCAAGCGAAATATTATGAAAAGACTGCAAAAACACATTAGACTTGACGTATAAATAAGTGATAAGTATTTGATATACCAGAACTCTATAATAATTATATTTTATTTTATATTTTTTTCAAATCGATACCTATTTTTGACATACAGATTCTTATCAAGATCCAGATCATCTATAATTTTTTTAACTTTTCGAATCCTATCCTTGATATAGTAGGCTTCCCAATTAGACTCAAAATTCTCATAATTAGTATTCGAATTATTTTTAATTCGAGCCAATAAATCAGTCAGAGATTGAGGATCATATCCTGCTCTATAAGCATATACAATACCACATTTGTCAGCTTGATACTCATATTTTAATTGTCGTTTGGCTATTGATGCTTCGTACATTTTATTGGCTAACTTAGACAATTCCATAGCGGTGGAATCTGTACCAGGAATTTCCTCATTTAATTCATTGAAAGCCTTTTGAGCAGCAATTCTGGGTTGGCGCTTTTTAATCTCACTATAACCATGTTGACGAACTACATGTCCTATCTCATGTCCCAGTAGGCAGGCTAGTTCTGCCTCACTTGCTACCATATCCAACAAGCCTTCTGTAATAAATATCATTCCAATCGGGGTAGCATAGGCCGCTGGCCTTTTATCATTTAGTAGGTAGAATTTAATGGGAAAATAATAAAGCTCGCTATTTTCTGCGATAAGCGTACCTAATTTATTGATATATTTTGATTTACCATCATCCACAATTAGCCCCTGAACGGCAATTCTGGAAGCTACTGCTAAGCCTATTTTTTCCAGTTCTTTATCAATATGATAATCTTTATTATACTTAAAACGTCTCCATTTTTTATACCTTTTTCGAATTTTTTTAGAATTACGATTTTGATATGTTTCCCGCTTAAAATTTAAATATTCCTCTTGAGTGAATAATCTCTTATTATAATTTTGGATAAAGGATGTATCGCCCCCAAAACTTTCTAAATATCTGAGCGCAAAACCTCTCACAGCTGCACTTACGGAAGCTTGAGAGATCACCTCTTGATCGGAGGGACTCCCTATACTCTGTTCGAAAATGGAATCCTCCTTTAATCCTGATTCTAAAGCAAGGTCTGTAATCCACCCTATTTCATCCTTACATTTGACTTTTAACCATTGTTCATTCTTATCTAATACTTCAACTTCAGCGCCTTGATTTAAGACTGCTTGCACAGGGTAAAAACAGCCCGGACCTTCTCGTAGATGGATGTTATTTCGGATGATTTTACTTAATGATGCACCAAATATTATTATAATTAATATAACTACAAAAACAACTATTGTTAGCTTTCGCATGGCCCCTCATCTATTTTATTTTCATATTAAATATATTATCTTCATCTATAATATCGGGATTATCCAGCAATTTTTCACACCTTTTTTTGTAAACATTAGAAAGGCTGTCATCAGGATATTTTTCAAGGATATCACTGAATATATTGCAGGCCCTATTAAAATTGCGTCTGCGATATGATTTTAATGCTGACTGATGCATTTTTAACAGCTGTACTAACTCCTTTGTCATTTTTTCTTGATGACAAATTACATTATAGATTTTTACAGCTCCCATTCGACCTTTGACTCTTATGTAATCTACTTCCCGACATACAAAATCATCTTTAACCATTTCATAAGTCTGAGCGGAAATCAGATTGTTGGTCCCATATATTTTATTCACCCCTTCTAAGCGGGCAGCTAAATTTACAGTGTCCCCTACTGCTGTATAATCCATTCGATTAGAAGAACCAATATTTCCAACGACAATTTTACCACTGGCCCCGCCAACCCTTGTAAATAAGGGAATTGATTTACCATTTAGTTGGATGTTCACCTCGCCCAGTTCCCGAAATGCTAAGATACTTTCACAGGCCTGTAATCCATGACCGGGAGAATGGATTGGAGCACCATATATCGCCATCAATCCATCACCAGTATATTTATCCAGCATTCCGGAATTATGAAAAATGATATTTTCAGCCTTTTCAAAATAACTATTTAATAGCTCTACTATTTGACCAGATTGCAGGTCCTCTGATATTTTAGTAAAGCTCAGGAGATCAGTAAATAAGACAGTAGCTTCGATCTCCTCCCCTCCTAATTTAATTTTTTCATAATTATTGGTCAATTGTTCAACAACATCAGGATGCATATAACGGTTAAAAACGTTTTTTATTATTTTTCTTTTTCTATTAACAGTTAAATAGTTCACAACATTTACAAATATTAGAGATAATAAGATAGATAATTCAATTGAGATTAAGGGAATATGAGTAAAAAACTTATCAAAAGAATAAAGATTAATTAACACCGGGATTATAAACAGAGCGATAGTTATTCCGCTTGAATACAGAACCTCCAATTTTGACCAGATAAAATTGAAAAGAACCAATAACAACAATAAAATCGGAATTATTTGAAAATAACCTATATGCCTGACAGTTTCACCATTGATAAAATTAGCATATACAGTAGCATAAATTTCGACGCCAGGGAAAGGATTTTGCGGGCTGCTGAAGGGTGTTGGCTTTGCATCCCATAATCCAGCAGCAGTGGCACCAATAAATACTGCTTTATCTTTGAAAACTTCCGGATCAAGCTGTGGTTTTTGATCCGTTTTCCATTGTCGATAAGATTTGATTAAATTAGTAAAAGAGACGTAAGGAAAACTCTTATTCGCTCCCCCCCGGCCATACCACCTAATATTAAATAAGTTATTATGAGATAAAGGAATTTTATAATTCCCGGCTATAATACTATGGCTAATCGAATCATAATTGATTTTATTAATATTTTCTGCGACCAATAATGCAGAAAGGCTCAGAAAAGGAATTGCGGTTTCATTATATTTATTAAAAAGCGGAATCCGTCTGGATATGCCATCGATATCAGGGAAAAAATTTACTATCCCTGGGAGTCTTACAGCTTCTTGGAATTTAAATAAAGGTAGCGTAGCTCTGGAATAATTATCTCTAATTACTTCCTGTGGAATATTAATATCAATTTCTTCTAACTTTTTGTCATAGAATTGATTATCCGTTTGGTGAGTGGAATCCTCCATCTGCATCGCTAGTATTACATTCCCGGCCTGCTTCATAGATTGCATAAAAAGTGAATCTGAGTAGGTACTACTGGATATATTCAAACGATCTATATCCTTTTGAGGAAATAAAATATCATAAACAATTGCTTTTGCTCCACAATGATTAAGATAATCCGTAACATAACCATAGATAAGACGGGGAAAAGGCCATAATATATTTAACTGATTTTTTAGACTATTAAGGCTATTTTGGTCAATTGGGATAATTACAACATCTTCCTGAAGGGTCTTTTGTTCGTTTGTTAAACGGGTAATCATGTCTTCTACATGCAGGCTCCAGGTTTTAAGAACCCTATTCTTTTGTATTAAACCTATCAATAACACGCTAGCTAAAGCAATTAAAACAGAATTTAATATGGTTCTATTTTTCTCTGATAACATTTTTTAAAGCTAATCCATTTAATTCACTTTAATTTGTTCCACAAGATCTTTTTGCTTTCTATACTTAAGGCCACAACGAGGACAAGTAATATGATCCGAAAAATGCGGCAATATTTCACCACACTCACACACCCAGCCTCTCCTCTTAGCAGGTACCCCCACCATTAGAGCAAAATCCGGTACATCTTTAGTGATGACAGCACCTGCTCCAATAAAGGCATGTTTACCGATAGTATTACCACAAATTACAGTTGCATTAGCTCCTATTGAGGCGCCGGTTTTGACAAGAGTTTTGAGATAATGTCCTGCACCTCTCTGAGGATACTTGCAGCGAGGGTCTAATACATTTGTAAAAACCATAGAAGGCCCACAAAAAACATAATCCTCTAATATTACACCTTCATAGACAGAAACATTATTCTGAATCTTAACAAAATCTCCAATCCTAACATTATTGCCAACATTAACATTTTGTCCAAGAGTACATTTTTCACCAATATTTGCACCTTCCTGGATATGCGAGAAGTGCCATATCTTAGTACCTTCTCCAATTTTTACATTATCATCCACATAACTACTTTCATGGACAAAATATTGTTTATTATTCATTAAACTACTCCTAAAATTCACTAATTACATTTGTTAGTCAGCATAAAAAGAGTATAAAGCTGTCATTTCCACCGGTGCTCACAAAAGACTCGTTTGGTGGTGCTTTTTGAAAATTAGAAGACCTACGGGACCTCTATGGAAAAGTTGAAGTTTTGAGTCCTGAAGTATGCCAGAGAATCTCTTTCTTCATTTCTCGTCGATGCTCAACTGTGTCACCACCATGCCATATATTAGAAAAATTGCTTTTCAAAATGGACTCATTGATAATACACTATATAGCATCACTTTGCTTTTACGAATTTGCCTTATCCTACATCTTAATCAAAGAATTCATTCAGCGATTCAATTACATAATCCTGCATTTCAGTTGTTAATTCCGGATAGACAGGAAGAGCAATAGTGCTTGTTGCGGCTTCTTCACTAGCCGGAAAATCGCCTTCCTGATATCCAAGATAATCGAAACATTCCTGTAAATGAAAAGGAACCGGATAATAGACACCAAAACCAATCTGCTTTTTCCGGAGATGCTTTTTCAATTCTTCGTATCCGTTTGCTACTTTAATCACATATTGGTTATAAATATGATAGTCATGTCTATAAACATTTTCAGGAACTTTGATTTTATTTTTGTTTAGATGCGAGTTGTAGTAATCTGCGTTTTCCTGCCGTTTTTTATGCCATTCATCAAGATACTGTAATTTTACATTGAGGACTGCAGCTTGAATAGAATCCAGTCTAAAATTACCCCCAACCATAGAATGGTAATATTTAGGAGCTGCTCCGTGATTTCTGAGTTTACGCAATTTATCCGCTATTTCATCATCCCGGGTTACAACCATTCCTCCGTCACCAATTCCTCCCAGATTTTTGCTGGGGAAAAATGACAAACATCCCATAATTCCCATCGATCCTGCTTTTAAAGGTTGGCCATTATTAGGATATTGGGCTCCAATTGCCTGGGCTGCATCTTCAATAACCTGAATATCATATTTTCTGGCTGTTTTAATAATAGGTTTCATATCTGCACATTGACCAAAAAGATGCACCGGTATAATTGCTTTGACCTTATCAATCTTATCTTTATTCTGATCAAGCCATTCCTTTAATTTAGCAGGATCGAGATTGTAGGTAGCAGGATCTATATCAAGAAAAACAGGGGTAGCCCGTAAACGCGCTACTACTCCGGCTGTTGCAAAAAAAGAATAATCCGTAGTTAGAACAATATCGCCAGGCCCCACATCTAGAGCCATCAAAGATACTAAAAGAGCATCTGTACCGGAAGAGACACCAATTCCATGCTCTACTCCACAATAATCGGCAATCTCACGTTCAAATTCAGAGACTTTAGGCCCCATAATATAGCGAGTCGATTCAATCACATCATCGACGGCAATCTTTATCTCATCTCTGATCTCATCTAACTGAGCATTTAAATCTAATAAAGGTACATGCATAAATTCTCCTCTTATTTTCACAATTCTTGGTATAATATAAAAATACTGATTGGTATCACAAAGTTAAATTTATATATATTTGTATGATTTTAACACTTAATTTGTTTGTTAGTTTATTTTAGATATATTAGATTAGCTGTTCGTTTTCTTATATAATATTACGTTATAGAGGAGTCAGCGATGAAAAAGAATATCGCTCTCGTAGCTCACGATCATAAAAAGCCGGATTTGCTGGATTGGGTAAAATTTAACAAAGATCTACTTGCCAAATACAATCTTTATGCAACCGGGACTACCGGTTCCTTATTATCAGAAAAAACTGGTTTAGACATCGAAAGCCTCCAAAGTGGACCTCTCGGAGGGGATTTACAAATGGGCTCTAAAATATCAAAAGGAGACATAGATATTCTGATCTTTTTCTGGGATCCTCTTGAACCGCAGCCCCATGACCCTGATATTCGGGCTCTATTACGAATAGCTGTAGTATGGAATATTCCAGTGGCCTGTAATGTAGCCACTGCTGATTATATTATTGCATCAAGTTTACTGGATTCCGATTATAAAAAGAAACAACCGGATTACTCCAATTACAAAAATAGATTAAAAAATATAACATAATAACGGATATTAATGTATGATTGGCACATTTGTTAATGTAGCTACAGTAATTATTGGCTCTAGTATTGGATTACTGATCCATACTAATTTGCCGGAAAATATAAAAAATATATTATTTCAAGGTATCGGCTTATTCACTCTCTATCTCGGCATCTCAATGTCTCTTAAATCAGAGCACCTTATGATTGTAATTTTTAGCATTGTTCTGGGGGTTATAGCAGGGGAATTATTAAAGCTAGAAAGTAGAATGGAAGCTTTCGGTGACAGATTAAAAAAAAGATTCTCTCAGAATAATACTCAATTCACAGAAGGAATGATCACTGCCTTTCTGCTATTTTGTATGGGCTCGATGACTATTTTGGGCGCATTTGAGGAAGGCTTACAAAATTACCCTAATTTATTACTGGCAAAATCTCTTCTAGATGGAGTGGCCTCTATAGCTTTAGCATCTACTTTTGGAATCGGAGTAATGTTTTCCGTTATCCCTCTTTTGATATATCAAGGCGGTTTGACATTGCTAGCCAGTTCACTGGAGAATATTATGACC
Organism: Fidelibacterota bacterium; assembly: GCA_021735285.1. Taxonomy (GTDB): domain Bacteria; phylum Fidelibacterota; class UBA2242; order UBA2242; family JAFGTP01; genus JAIPHI01. Next base: position 14,918 of record JAIPHI010000051.1, read on the forward strand.
AACCCTGTCATTAATGAAATGACAGCAGTGGGTGGCATATTGATGTTAGGTCTTGCCCTTGAAATATTAAACATTAAAAAGATCAAAACGTTAAATATGCTTCCTGCTATCTTTTTCGCTGTCATTCTTGCGATAGTTTTTATTTGAAATGATATATTAAGCGCCCTGATTTAAAGGCCAGAGGTATAATTTTGACTACCATCAACAACTATAATTTAAAATCAGCAGATTATTCAATTTTTCTGTGATACTAACATTGCACATACTAAATTTTATATCAATCGAGACAACTTAAAGTTTATAGACATTTACCAACAAAAGGACCTAATCAGCACTTGATTTATAAAAAATTCTTTCATAATTAAAATCATGTGGTTTAAATCACTTATATAATCAAATTTTGTTTTTACATTTACAGGAATCAGGATATAATAGCGAGGTAATGAATCATGAAAATATCTAAATATATAGTACTTGCTTTGATTGCAAC
>JAIPHI010000052.1 GCA_021735285.1 Fidelibacterota bacterium
CATTAAGAGAAGGACAATAATGACGATAGCAAAAAAATCAGACCGCTTAGGCACAGAAAAAATCGGTAGTCTCCTTTTTAAATTATCAGTCCCGGCCATTACAGGCATGATTGTCCATTCTTTATATAATATTATAGACAGCATCTATGTAGGTAAAATTAGTGCTGATGCTCTTTCTGCCCTCTCACTTTCCTTCCCTATTCAAATGCTTCTGATTTCACTTGGCGTGGGCACTGGAATTGGCGCCAATTCTTTAATATCAAGATTATTGGGCAAAGGCAATAATAAACGTGCCACTATCGTTGCTGAACATGTATTTTTTATTGCAATTATTTACGGTGCAATTTTTGCCGCTCTTGGATTTTTCTTTATCGATGATATTATGCATATCTTTACCAGTGATCCTGTTCTTCTGGAACTTGCTCAGAGTTATATGCGAATCATATTAACCGGATCACTTGCAATTTTTATCCCGGCTACATTTAACTACATTTTACGGGGTGAGGGTAATACATTTGCGCCGATGATTACGATGATAATCGGTGCCATACTAAATATAATACTGGATCCTTTTCTAATTTTCGGGCTCTGGATATTTCCCGAACTAGGCATAAAGGGTGCGGCCTATGCTACTATTTTCTCCAGATTAATAGCTGGAATTTTCATAACTTTCGTCCTTTTTAGTAAAAAGACAGAGATAAAGCCTAAATTATCAAATTTTGTCTTTGATTTTCAGATAATCAAAGAAATATATCAAGTCGGTATTCCAGCCATGTTCAATAGATTGATCTTCAGTGTTTCAATTGTAATCATTAACCGAATTCTAGGTAGTTTTAGCAGCAAAGCAATTGCTGTTATGGGAGTCATTTTCCGGCTGCAGTCCTTTTTTCTCATGTCAGTTTTTGGGCTCGCCCAGGGATATCTCCCCCTACTTGGTTACAATTATGGACACAGGCGACCGGATAGAATGAAAAAGACAATCAAATTAGGAGCTTTAACGGCACTGGGATTTGGGATTTTAGCTTTTCTGGCCTTTTCATTGATTCCCGATCTACTCCTCAGTCTTTTTAATAAAGACCCTGAATTCCTTCGAATTGGCCAGGTGGCTCTACCCAGAATTAGTTTCGCCTATATTTTTATGGTTTTGAATATAATTGGATCAACTACCTTTCAGGCGCTCGGTAAAGGATTGCCAAGTCTGATATTAACTGTATTCAGGCAATTTGTATTTTTAATTCCGGGCATGTTACTTTTAGGTCATTTTTTCGGATTAGATGCTGTCTGGTTTGCCCTTCCGTGTGGTGAGTTTCTGGCTTTGATAATAGGGATTATCTGGATTATCAGATTCCTGAGAAAATGTCTTTATAATCTGAGATATTCGGAGATAAAGACGGAAGATGCGTGCTAAAACTTATCCAGACCAAAATCACAGGGACTGAATTTTTAGGAGGAGAAAGTGTTATATTACAGTATATTTATAACAGATAATTCTTTCTGCTTTGTGACTTCGCCTCGAAGAGTTATGCTAAACCCAGGAGGTGCTTTTTACAGGTCAGTGAAAGTCACCATTTTAGTATTTTTATCTAATTTTTCAAAAACTTTTGAAAAATTAACCAATTAAGGATTATTGCTATTAATATTGAAAATCGCTATAAATTCAGTCGAATCTATGTAGCGAATTAATACAAATATAGGGAAAATCATGAAATATTCAGAAGCAAAACAGGGAAGAACATTTATTCTACGCCTGGAAGATGGCGAAATTATTCACGAAACAGTTGAGAATTTTGCTAGAGAGAAAAATATTAATTCCGCTTCATTGATCATTTTGGGAGGAGCTGATAAAAATAGCAAATTAGTAGTAGGCCCGAAAGATGGAAGAGCCGAACAGATTGAACCTATGGAGCATGGGCTTAATAATGTGCATGAAATTGCCGGAGTTGGCACCCTATTTCCCAATGAAAATGAAGACCCAATATTACATATGCATATCACTGCCGGTAGAAAGAATTCAGCTGTGACCGGTTGCATTAGAAGAGGCATCAAGACCTGGTTAATAACAGAAATCATACTTACAGAAATCAAGGATACCTCCGCCCATCGCAAAAGGGATCCTGAGTCAGGTTTTACTCTGCTTGAACCATAATTTTAATTGTTCCGTTATTTATATAATTTACTCACCAAACCGAGCATAGACTATAACATAATAAAGCTATCAGGGCGCCTGATATGGTACAAATCAAATTGACCATATCATTATTTATCCATTTTATTCCAGCAGTATGTCTTGTGGCTGTATTACAATGTATCAATCGCTCAGTTTTCAGGCTACACTCAGAGCAGGTATATTGCGCCTGCAAAAGTGCTCCTGAATAAGAATCAGCAATCGAACCCAGTATTCCACTCACAGTAGTTATGATAAATATAAGAAGACGGTCTAAATCCGGTCTGTGATAAAACATTACTGAAAGAGCGATCAAACCAGCACCAAAGATTCCACCCATAGTTCCTATTATTGATACTCCACCTGAAGTACCAGGAGGCACTTTCAAAAAATTGATTATACTGCGAGTACCGCGCTTAAAATACGTGCCAATCTCCGTCTCCCAAGTGTCAGCATTGGCCGCAGCTAAAGAGCCTAAAAACATTATATAGAATATAGGATCAGATACAAAATGATATATAATCACCAAAACCAGAGCTACGCCACCATTAGCATAGACCTGACTTATATCTCTTCGACCGCCTTTGATAACAATATTTTTCAACGATGTCTTGCGCTTTTTACCAATTTTAGATAATAGCGAAGAAAGAATAAAAAATATTCCAAGAGGAATCAACCAGGCTAATCCACCAATTGTAAAAATAAATGAACCGACCACTACTGCTCCTGCTGTTCCATTTGCAGATAGAGCTCCCGCATAAAAAGACCCTATGGCAACGCCAATAGCCAGGAAAATCCAGGCCAAATTTTGAATGTTCACCATCAAACTTGCATCCCACATTATTGAAAGCATTATAGCCGACAGGAGAGGTAGAGATAAATTATCAGTACCCTTTATAGAAACTGCTTCAGCAGGAACTGCAATCAGGGCTACTGAAATAGATATGACAAATATATTCAACATAGAAATAGAATCAATAAAGCCAGTCTCGCTCATGATAATCAAGCTGATCAAAGTAAGGAGAAAACTACTGATAAATACACTTATAAGACCTTTGTAAGATTTTTCATCATGCAGATATTTATTAAAAGTGACACCATATTTTTCTCCTATAATAGCTGCAAGGGGATCACTTATCGTTAACAAAAGCATACTTATTATTATAATTCCCGGAGCAGAACGCCAAAACAAAAGAATTAGGACCAGATAAGAAATAGGGAAAAATACTGTCCCATAAGAAATTCTGGGGGCTGAATGAATACCCTGCATCATTTTATTTTTGATCGCAATGGTATTTGCTATTATAAACATGGTTGCTAATAAAGCAGGTGGTAGCCAATTATCAAGAATAAATGGGGTAGTACAAATTACCAAACCTACGCTAATATGAACTATTCTTCTTGTAATTTTACCGGAGACATCAAATTTTTTATATAGCACATCACTAATAACCACCAAAATAATAAGAATCACAAAATAAACCAGAACAAGGAACCAATCATTTTCCAGAAGCATAAAACTTCCCCCTTTAATAAACACCAAAATTTCATTTATTATCATCTCTTTTCCAAATAATAATCCGGGGCAATTGAATAATTTCTCTGATCATGTTATTTCAACTTTTTTTCTTAAATTGAAGCTTATATAGCGATTTTCAAAATAAATGTCTTTTTAAATATTTCAGAAGTAGGCTGAAGCCTACTATATAGTTTCTTGATTCCGTAGTCACCACGATGAATCGTGGTGCTAATCTCAATAATATAACAGATTATTATAATACCTCATAGAGATGCCTTTGACGCTTCAACATGGTTAGAAGGATGGAAAGGCGAGTTAATTTAGTCTGTTTCAGCAGACTTCCCTATTACCAACATCGGACAATACTTTTGCAAATCGCTATAAATCAAACTTGAGATGAAGATGATTTTTTAATCGATATTGGATTAAAAAACCACAGTAATTTTTTATATATTTAGGTATTAAATAGAGTTTGATAATAAACAGCCAATTCATTAACTTGGCTTTGAGTTACTATTTGTATTTTTAATTAAAGGAGCAAGGATGAAACCTGCACAAAGTTTTATGGTATCTCCTAATCTGCCCAAGAAGCTGGAAAGGCTTATCCAATTAGCCCACAATCTCCGCTGGACCTGGGATGACGATACTAGAAATTTATATTCAAGAATGGATATGGACCTCTGGGAAGAAGTTGATCACGACCCGGTGGCTATGTTAAATAAGATAGATCAGAAAACATTAGAAGCTCTAGCAAATGATGATAGTTATGTTTACTCCCTTGATAAAGTATTAGTGGATTTCGATCTTTACCTGGAGTCCACGCCCTGGTTCCATAAAAGGGATGAATATTCTGAAAATTTAAATATTGGTTACTTTTCAATGGAATTCGGAATTACTGAAAGTATGCCTATCTATTCGGGAGGTCTGGGAGTTTTATCCGGCGACCATTTAAAATCTTCATCAGAAATAGGAATACCTCTGATGGGAATTGGTTTAGCTTACCAGATGGGTTATTTTAGCCAACATTTTACAATTAATGGTTGGCAGGAAGAAAAATACGTCTTCAATGATTTCTATAACTGGCCGATGAAACTTATAACTGATGATCAGGATAAAAAAATATTAATAGACATTGATCTACCGGGCAGAAAAGTTTATGCCCAGGTTTGGGAGGCCAAAGTAGGACGTATCTCTCTTTTTCTCCTTGATACAAATATTGAGGAAAATTCCGAAGAAGATAGAAAGATAACTTTTGAATTATATGGTGGTGATAAAGAGATGCGGATCAAGCAAGAAATTTTGCTTGGAATGGGTGGTGTAAAACTTCTCAAAGCACTGGGAAAACATGGCTCGGTAATCCATATGAATGAAGGCCACTCTGCTTTTGCAGGACTTGAAAAGATAAAATCACTCATGTCCCAATCTAATCTGACCTTTTACGAAGCTCTGGAAATAGCTAAATCTGAAGCTGTATTTACCACCCATACACCTGTTAAAGCTGGCATAGATTTATTTTCTTCCGAACTTATTAAAAAATATTTTGATAATTATTGTCAAAAAGTGAATATTTCAATCGATGAACTTATGTCCTTAGGCAAAATAAAAAATAACAATGAAGACTTTTCCATGGCTATTCTTGCAATCCATATGGCTTATATGACCAATGGTGTAAGTGAATTGCATGGGCAAGTCTCGCGGAAAATGTGGAAGTCACTTTGGCCGGAATCTCTGGAAAAAGAAATTCCAATAGATTCTGTTACTAATGGGATCCACCAACCTTCATGGTTATCTCATGAAATGGTGGAACTCTTTAATCGTTATCTAGGCCCTGCCTGGAGAGAAGAACCTGCTTCAAGTAAAACGTGGAATAGAGTCAAAGATATACCTGACGGGGAACTCTGGCGAGTACACCAGACCCGTCGGACTAGATTGGTTGAATTTGCCAGAAGACAATTAGCAGACCATTACAGAGATTTAGACCTGCCGGAAGCAGATATCCAGAAAGCAGAAAGTGTATTAGACACAAATGCTTTAACAATTGGCTTTGCCAGAAGATTCGCAGCTTATAAAAGGGGAACTCTTATATTCAGGGATGTAGAAAGATTGAAAGAGATAATAACGGATCCGGAAAAGCCAGTCCAAATTATTTTATCCGGAAAAGCTCACCCTCAGGATAAGGAAGGCAAAGATATAATCAAAAAAATATTCGACCTCTCAAAAGATGAAGAGCTCCGGAATCATGTTGTCTTTCTATCTGATTATAATATGAATATTGCTCGCTATCTTGTTGAAGGCTGCGATGTCTGGTTAAACACTCCTCGCCGCCCACAGGAAGCTTGTGGGACTAGTGGTATGAAGGCTGCTGCCAATGGCGCTTTAAATTTCAGTACCTTAGATGGATGGTGGGATGAAGCTTATCATCGGGAGATAGGCTGGGCCATAGGTGATCGCGAAGAACTTGAAGATTATAGCAGTGTTGAAGAATGGGATCACAATGAAGCTAATGATATCTGCCGTCTCCTTGAAGAACAGATTATTCCTGCCTTTTACGATAGAGGCCGAGATAAAATGCCCAGACGCTGGGTCAATCTAATGAAAAATTCCATGGCAGAAATATGCCCGATATTCAACACCAATAGAATGTTGAAAGAATATACTTTAGACTACTATGTTCCTTCTTTCATACAAAGTAATAAACTAAAAGAAGACAATTTTAGTGAAGCTACCAAACTGGCAGCGTGGAAGAAAAATATAGCTAGCAAATGGGATAATATCCGTTTCCTGGATGTAAATTCCACACCAGCTGATAAAATGAAAATAAATAGTGATCTTACTATTCAAGCAAAAGTTTTTTTAGGAAAGATAGCAAGTGAAGATGTAGATGTTGAAGTTTATTATGGCAAATTGAATGCTGAACGTGAATTAGAAAATGGCAAGCTAGCCAAGATGGAAGTTGAAAAAGAACTGGGTGAAAATAAATATCTATATACAGCCGATATTAATAATTGGGAAAGTGGTTTAAACGGATATACTTTGAGAATTATTCCTAATCAAAATTTTCTACCGGAAAGTGATAGACAAAAACTAATCTACTGGCTTAATAATTCTGGTTAAAAACAAAAAAATAGCTGCTTTATAAATAAACAAAGCAGCTATTTTTTTAAAGCAATATATATTGGATAATCCGGCAAAAAATCAATTTTTAAAACATTATGAACATAAATAATATTTTATAAAATTGACATCGTGGCAAACAATCAGCACCAACAAGCTTGATAAAGTATTACTACAGAAACGCCATTTTCTTTTCTGATCTCAATCAGAGTAACTGCTATTCATTACGATTTTTCTTCTGAATTATTTTTCTTATTACCATCAATAAATATTGAAATTGGAATCAAAACCAAATAACCAATTAACAAAACAATTGGGGAAATAGTCAAACTCTGAGGGCTATTCGTGCCTCCGGTTGCCATTAAAAAGAAACCAAGAGTGATTACCACAACCCCGACCAAAAAGACAATATAATTAGTCTTTGTTAGTGATATCTCTTCTACAACGCCCTTCTTTTTCTTTAAATTTTTTTCTTTCATTGCTAACACATTTTTTAAATTAATATTGGCTGTTTATTATCTAATCTTCTATGAACTAATTAAAGGTCTAACTTATATTATAATTTGTCAAGGAATTTCTGAAAATATCATTCATCCTTGATATAATTTATAAGACTTTATGTACTCTTCCACAGTAAGGGGTACTAAATATTTTATAGATTTCCCCTGGCTAATATTCTCACGAACTAAACTTGACGAGATATCGAGGAGCGGAACCCCATCAACAAATCTCGCTTTATTAATATATTCAGGGTTTTTATATTCAGTCTGATAATTTGGCCTCCTGATTACCAAAAGTGTCGCTAAAGAGACTATTTCCTGAGGGGCTTTCCAGGTATCTAACTCCACAAGACTATCCTCACCAATCAGAAAAAACAAATTATCTTTGTTAAGTTTATAATTATTTCTAAAAAATTTGATCGTATCGATTGAATAGGATTTACCTGGTCTTTTATTTTCAACCTTAGAAATAGAAAAGTTAGAATTACTTTCAATCGCTTTTTTTGTCATCGTAAATCTATGCTGAAACGAGGAGCAAGTCGCTATCTCTTTATGAGGTGGCTTGGCAGAAGGAATAAATACGATTTTATCAATTGCATCAAATTCATTGAGCGTCCCTTGCGCCATTATTAAATGGCCTGTATGAATAGGATCAAAAGTGCCTCCAAACAAGCAGATACTCAAAATCTTCCTTCTTTCTTTTCTTTCTCTTTCTCAATTTTTGCTAACTCATCATTATACTCATCCCGAAGTTCATTCAATTTAGATTTCACTTTTTTATTATTTTTATTATTATCTCTTATGGAGGCAACTAGATTATTATATTCCTCAAAGCGTCTCAACTTTATCAAACAGAATGCTTTTTCCAGTTTGGCATCAATCACCCATTCCGTATCATAATATTGATCGATCATTTCATTAAAATAGATAACAGCAGCTTCCCATCTATGCATTTTCCTATAAAGATCCCCACTGGTAAATAATTTATGCCCTAATTTATTTCGCATATTCTGGATATCTTTTTCAACTTCTTCCACATATTTGCTATTAGGGAAATTACTAATAAAACTCTGACAATAGCGGATGGCTCTTCTGGTATTTTGTTGATCCAGATGATAATTAGGTGATAATTTTACATAACTTTTTGCCATTTTATAACTGCCTTCTTCTACTAGAGGGCTATAGGAATATTTATTTTTTAATTGTCTATATTCCGAGATCGCCATTAGATATTCCTTATTATTATAATAGCTTTCTGCTAGAAAATATTGAGCACTATCGGCTTGTTGGCTACCTGGGTTATTGAGGATAAATAATTTAAGGTTATCAATCGCTTTTAACCATTTCTCATTGTCAAAGGCTTTTTTTCCATTGACGTAATATTCACTCCCCCGCTCAAAAGTCTGGCTTCTATTCCCGGCGCAGCTCACCAGCAAGGCTACCCCCAAAACCAAATATATTAATTTATGTAACTCTAGTTTCATATTTCTCCAAAAATACATTCCCAATTAACAATCCACTGCTTTTTCAATCACCAAAGCTAAGTATTTTACGCTAAAAGGCCAAAGATAGATTGAGACCACTGATCAGTTGCCCTTTCAATCTACCTGGAGTTAATGACAGATTCCAGCTCATTTGTTTAGGTTCTTCAGCCTTATCGGAATAATGTTTGGCAGCAATCTGAGCATGTAAAGCACTAAATAAATGGTTAAACATAACTACAGTTAGGGATTTAGTTGCAAATTTTAAAGCTTGATTGGATTTGTCCCGCTGATGGACATAGTCTTTTCGCATGCCGGCTACAACCACAGTATCAGACTGAGAGATATCATTATAATCTTCCCATCCAGCAGCAAACTGGTGATATTTACCTATATTTTCGTAATAATCTCTGCTTTTAACTGCCAATATATCATCCGGGTTTTGTTGACTGTATTGATTAAACATTTCTTCCTTTTTCTGATAATAATCTTCTCCGACTTCAAAACTGGAGCCTTCAATAATATTATCTTTTTCATCTACAAGGACAACATGGATCCCATGAGAAGCAACATAGAGATCAGAATTACTAACCCACTCATCAATCCACCGCTCAAAGTTCCAGTTATTATCAGCAAATTGTTTATATTCATCTTCTAAATCTTCTCCATAAGTTTTACGATCATACCAGAGGCCCCAACCCAGGGCTTCAACACCTAGAAAACCCAAAGACCACCATTTTTTTCCAGCATAAAACTGTCCGGCACCCGGAACTACCGCCGACATCATAAATGCCAGGGCCGGCGATTTTTGAAAAGAAAAGGACACGCTATCCTGACTCTCCTGCTGATTATTACCATATTGTAAATAAGCAGAGAATTTTTGCCTTTTAGTCAAAGGACTGGATAGGCTCAAATCATTCGCAAAAGTAAAACAAAATAGAGATAATAAAATTATTGATACAGAAAAGTATTTTCTCATAGATATTCCTCCTTTTATAATCCAAATAAGATAGTTAAATATGTCCGCCACTCTTTATCATAATGGTAAACATTTTTCATTTTATCAGAGACCTGGAATTCACTCAAACCATAGGCCAGATCCAAATTGATGGAAGTAGGATAGGCATAGAATGAAAATCCACTCAATCTCAATTCTACTCCCACATCTGACTTAAAGTCATCTAAAATTCCTTTAGTTACCGCCCCTGGCTCACTAACAAAAGTTCCCCAATCCATACCTGAATAGCCTCGCACTCCATTCCAGGCATTCCCGGTCTCAGCAAATGCGCCAATAAAACAATTCTGCAAATTAAACCAGCCCAATTTAAAGTCTTCCTGTTTGAAGATAGGATGTCGAAATGTATAATGTAGGGAAAATAGATTGCGGCCTTCCATACTGAAATAAGGATAACCTCTTAAACCCGGCATGCCACCTGCAAAAAAGTTGAAAAAAGAATCCAGATCCGGTTTTGAGATCCAGCCTAATTTCCAGCGCAGATTGCCTATTAGTGAATTCGTAAATGGTATTTGATGGTGCCATTTACCTTCCTGCCGGACCTTCCAATAATAATTTTTATTATAAATTTCCTTGAGAGTTCCAAAATCTTTGTAAATACCAAAATCATCCAAAAATTTATCATAATTTCTCGAAAGCGTAGTGTTGATCTCCCAACCCTGCGTTGGATTGGTAAAATCATTTACCTCAGGTAAAGTTGCATCGAATTTCCAGTCTAATTTAAAATTTATTCCTTTGTAATAATTGTATGAGAAATTATCAAAAGCAGTCCATTCATCGGCAGTTTTCTGAATGAATTGATCGTTTACCGTTCTATATTTTGAATACACAATATCAAATCTAAATTCATTGGCTTCCAGTAATGGCCGCGAAACTCCCAAATGCGCCTCAGTGAGAAAAAAAGTATAGTCATTACGCATGGGATATGCATCTGAATAATTTTCCCGCTGGTTATTAAGATTTCTTCTAATATTATAGAATTCTAAAAAAATTGTAGGATCCCACAAATGATACTCAAGCATAACAGCAGCATCATATTCGTAATTTTTATTCATGGCACCACTACCAAAAATTTCCATTCTTTCCAATATTTCAGTAGAGAAAAAATACAAACCGGGTTTTAGAGTTCCATAATCAACCATCAAACGAGGCATAATAAAATATCTGGAATAATGACTGGAATATTCTTTTTCATCCTTGACAGGCGAATTCACAAGCTCAATATTCTCAGGTATATTTTTATAATTTTGATCATAGGTTGCATGCTCTTGCTCAATCGGCTTTGGATTCTTTATTCGAGCAATCTTAAACTTGGCATCATCATAAAGTGTGTAGTATAATGTGCCCATCTTATCGAGGTAAGGCATAAAAGCCGCCCCAGTCACATTTGTTAGTAATTGTTCTTCTCCGGAACTTAAATTTTTCCTATAAATATTGAAGATACCGGTTTTATCAGATACATAGTATAACCATTTCCCATCCCCACTATAGAGAGGAAAGCGTTCATCGTACTTCTGGTTTAACAGGGGTTCGATTTTCTCAGTTTGCATATTGTAAAGATAGATATCTCGACCATGACTGGTCGTAATATCAAAAGCTATTTTTTCGCCCTCAGGAGACCATACAACATTGAATAATTGCTCGAAATTATTAAAATTTGTCAGCGTATCCGTGCCATCAGTTCGTAAATTACGAAGCACAATATTTTGGGAACCATTCTCATTGATTATGTAAATCAGTTCTTTTCCATTCGCTGAAAGGTCAGGATTCATAGCTCTAGCATCGTGTGTAATTTCTACTTCCTTCTCTTTTTTCAGATCATAGTAGTAAATATCTGAAAACTCAGACCCCTGTGCATTAGGTTTCCCTACCCTGGAATAATACAGTTTAGTTTCATCAGGGCCAAAGATCAACTTTGAATTGACTCCGAATTGTAAAAATTTGGTTTCTTTGGACTCTTTATCATATTCAAAAAGACTGGTTAAAGATAGATAATCCTGCCCAGCATTGGAAAGATAAAATATTTTATCCTGATTGCTAATTGGATATAGTTGAGCTGTACCCTTATCAAACAAAATTTCACCGATACGTTCATTAGCTCTGATATTATTCGTCCTGGCGTGATATTCATTTTCGAGTTGATTTTTCCACTCATGATAGAGCTGCTGCCCATTCTTACCTGTCACTTCCTTGAGAGCACTATTGATCGACCACTTCAGAGGTTTCGACATAGCATCCATTAAATCAGGGAGAACAGACTCACCGTAATTTTCCTGTAAATAACGGGTAAAAGCCCAACCCTGATTATATACAGATTCATTGCCCGTTCCTTTCCGTCCGAAAGACCCCATCTCAGTTAATGATAACATATTGTGGTTCATGACTCTGTCTCTCAAAATCATATCCCGGTGAGAATCATAGAGATCATTAGTTGCATCCGGATAATTATATTGAGCGGCACCTTCGGCTAACCACATTGGCATTACCATTCCAGGAAGAGGATAGGAAACAATTACATTAGGATAGCCCCGTACTACATCCTCTCTTTTCTCCTTTTCATAGCCCATTCCCTGCAAGTATATGCCAGGAACATTGTATGAAAACTTCATAGCTTTCCCCAGTGAAATAATATGGGCAAATTCATGGGCAATCACATCTCGTAGCCAAATATGATTTCCTCGCAGAATAAAATTTAAAGGAGTAGCCCAAATCAAGATTTTATTATCATAGTAATAGGCGCCACCATTAGCATAGTCATCAGTATCTTTAATAATGATGTGTGTTTTTTCCGGTGGTGTGAAATTGTAAAAAGAAGTGATCGGTTCGTAAACTGTTTCTGCGACTTTAGCCGCTCTTCTGGCTGTATTCTCAGTACCATTATGATAATGAACACTAAAATGTGCTGTTTCCAAAGTTTCCCAATCCAATTCCGGATGATTATAACGGACAGCAGAAAATAAGAAACTAGCTATTAATATGTTTACTAATATAAATTTTCCAAAGAATCTATTTGTCATACTAAATTTATTTAATTACCATTATTTTAATTATTTCTTTTTGACTGCTTCCTGATTCATCTGTAGCCTTGACCACTGCAAAATAAACACCACTTTCAATATTACTGACATCCCACTGAATTTCATTTGCTTCTCTTTCAGCAGGTGACTCATCCTGTAAAGAATGCACAAAATTTCCAGCGAGATCATAGATTTTAATCTTTACTTGCCCGGATTTATTGAGATAATATCTTAAGTTTGTTGAATTTCCTTTGACGGGATTAGGCCAGCAAAATGTCTTTGCTTTGTTTAAAACAGATTGAACTTTTGGAGACTCTCCATCTGTCCATGCAGAGTGGATATAACTCCTATTTATATTTCCTCCTTCACAATACCAGGCAGTTTCTGATATTTTCCCCGTACCTATCACTTTCCCTGCAAGTTTTCCTGTCCTACGGTTGAGACTAATCAATCCAATTCCTTTAGAAGTATTTATAAGACAGCCCTGGTCAGCATTTTCTATCTCAGTGGCTATTGGTAGATTGGCAGTGTAATTCGCTTTATTATCGACGCCATATAATTCGCCACTCTTAGATAATAATAAGATATCATTGACATCATTTTCAGTCAGATCAGAGGATAAAGGTTCACCGATAAAAGTGGCGGAAAAATTAACCGGAAAATTGTTTTTTAAATATAATTCGGAATTATACACCTCTAAATCACCATTATTAGTTGAGACTAAAATTTCGCCTCTACCATCAAAGTCAATATCAGAAAACGAGATCCCATTGATAGAGCTAGTCTTAATTGTCCTCAACTCATCATTATTGCTTACATCTTTTATTATTCCAAGCCGGCGGTCATCAGAGAAGATCAAATCAAGGGCACTATTATTATCGGCAAGCCCTAAAATTATTTTATCTCCATGGATTTTGCCATCGGCTAATATTTCTATTGGTTGTAAATTATCAGCATTTATGGTTCCAACAGAACCGTCAGCCAGATAATATAAATTATCAGAATTCCCGGCCAGAGCATTAATCTTTTTATTAACAGTTTTTTCAGATAAACTAACTTTTTCATTTAATAATTTAAATTTATAAATCAGATTTTCTCCATTAGAAACAGCACCAATCAAAACCGCACCATTCGCAAGTACAGAATTACTGGTAACCTTTTCACCACTCTTTTCCTTCTCGTCCAGAAATGATATTTTTCCATTATTATCTATTTCCCAGCAAACAACTTTGAAACTTTCCTCAGATTCAGCCAGGGCATACAACAAGCGAGCATTATTATCAAAAAGAAGAGTTGCTTTTGAATATTTACCAATATCGAATGAATTATCGGAATAAACCTTCTTATCTTCCTGTGTTAACGCATCCAGAACTAATAACTCTTTACCTAAAACTGCCAGACCATTTAAGGTATCAGATTGAAGATTGATTGGTAGCATATCATAAGCCTGGAAATCAGAAGGAAGAGCCAGATCAATATTACTCCCGGATTCTTTATCCCATTGTACCCTGAAGTTCATAGTTGGACCGGCCAGTCCAATACTATCTATATAAATTCCTGAAAAAGCATGTTTATTGTTACTGGTATTTGGAGTTGTATTGGGTGTAAACCCGACTCGCTCACCGCTACTACTCGTATATTCCGGATTTAAGTGAAAAAAGCCTTGATTCCCTTCATACCAGGGATCAACAGACCAACCAGTTGCTTTTTCTTCAACCAGGATAGACGCTTCGAACCCTAAGTCCTGAGCGCCATCCCCTTCTTCCAGATCCACTCCCCGCTCATATTCGCTTATATTAACCAGATTATCATTAATATGTCTAGTAATAATTGATTCATCAATATGCCATATCATTAGTCCTGAGCCAGGTATTCCTACATCATAGCGTGGTACGGATAATAATACTCCATTTTTGGAAAATTGCGCTCCAATAGAATCCTTCACCAGGGGTAAAACCGGAGGATAAACATCTTTATATTTATCTTCATACTCACGCATTTCTCTGCTTCTGATTGTATCCAGATTTGTATTATCATGTAAAAAATTGTATCTATTCTCTATCAAATAGTATTCGTCATTGTCAATCGGCACTTTTAATATTAGTGAGTCCTGATTAGATTCAGCATGATTCAAATTTATATGGTTATGATCATCTTGTATTAATATTGGGTCTTCCCATCCCATATAGACTCTTTCCCAGGCAGATGGTAGCGCAGGGACAAGACTATTTAGATTAGCAGAACCTTGATCCATTAAACCGAATTTTCCTGCACTAGAGCCACCGGAAGTATCAGTTAAGGAAGGTAGCCCTAAATAGAAACCCAACATTAAAGCAAAAGTACCATTTAACCCGAATTGATATTCTTCGGGATTGTCAAGTTCACCAAATACTTCTTCACAATTGTCATATTGAA
>JAIPHI010000053.1 GCA_021735285.1 Fidelibacterota bacterium
TTAGCCAGGCCAAGCAGATGATCGACACCTTAGAGGCCCATGGTATAAATTATAGCTATCACTTTGAACCGGAAGCGGGCCACTGGTGGGATAAGTCTGATGAACCGGGTACTGATTGTGTAGATTGGCCACCTTTATTTGACTATTTTGCCAGGCATAGATTGCCGGATAATAATCAGATTAGAAAGGTAGATTTTACTACAGCTAATCCTGAAATTTCAGCCTGGTCGCATTGGTTAGGGATAATGGCGCAATCAAGACAGCTGCAATTAAGTAATGCAAAATTTCAATGGAATCCCGGATCAGCTTCTTTTGTAGGCCAGACTGAAAATGTTGAACGGTTAAGTCTGAAATTAGACCATATTAATTCTAAAGATACATTGGAAGTAGAAATTGATGGACAGAAAGTTGATAAGATCCCTTATCCTCAGGAAACTGCTCAACTTTGGTTTGAAAAGGATGTAGATCAAACCTGGCAACAGATTAATAAACCTTCTTCAAGCTTAAAAGGGCCACATAGATATGGAACTTTTAAAAGTGCATTTAACCATCGCTTTATGTTTGTTTATAGTACCCAGGGGACAGCTGCCGAGAACGAATGGTCTTATAATAAAGCCCGATATGATGCGGAAACTTTCTGGTATCAAGGCAATGGCGCAATTGATATCATACCGGATACTTTATACGATATTGAAAAATATGCTGATCGCGGAATCATATTATATGGAAATTCTGAAACCAATGCAGCCTGGAGTGATTTATTAGCAGAGAGTCCTGTTCAAGTAGATGGAAATTGTGTCAAAGTAGGAGAAAAAAATATCACGGGAAAAGACCTTGCATGTTTCTTTGTGAGACCCAAAACTAATAGTGATATTGCCAGTGTTGGAGTCGTTTCAGGAACAGGATTAGTTGGTATGCGGTCAACAAATACTCACTCATATATGTATCCAGCTCACAATTATCCTGATCTGGCTGTTTTTGATTTAAGTCAAAATAGTGAAAATGACAGAGGTATAATAGTATCAGGGTTTTTTGGGCTGGACTGGTCCCTAAAAAATGGTGATTTTAAATGGAAATAATTATACATGAGCCCACTAATAAAGGTGATTTTACGACAAATGTCATGTTGAGCGAAGTCGAAACATGGACGAGAAAGGTAAGCAGTCACCCTTCGACTCCCCTCATGGTGACGACATTTCACCCCTTTCTTAAGCGGACTCATACATGAAGTATAATAATACTTCTAATTTAATAAGAAAGTAAATCTTACGATGAAAAATATTTACAAATATATTGGACTAATAATTATCATATTAATTTGCAATTTTCTGATTGCTGGTAATGATACTACTACGGTTACGATTTTTGATGATATTGGAATTCATTACGGAGATGAAAGTAAATATGAAACAGATTCCGTCAAGGTAGAAAATATGGGCAATATTATAGCCAGAACAATAGAACTACCGGAATTTCAAGGGCCAGTTAAAATTATAGCTCATCTTATTGTAAAATCTTATCTTCATCCTTCCCTAACTGATGGAGAAGAAGGCGACCCCTGGGATAGAGCCGGTACAGTCTTTTTATCTGTTCCTGGAATGGAAAATATAGAACTGTTAAAGTTTATTACAGGATTTGGCGGAAAGTCAGATTTAACTCATGATGTAACTAACCTGGCTCCGCTTTTACAAGGAGAGACTACAATTAAGGCTCTGATTGGTACTTATTCAAGTCCCGCCTGGCAGGTAAATTTTGAATTAAAATATATTCCTATAGACACTTTGGAGAATTCTGACTGGGCTAATGGAATATATTATGAGACTGACTTGAGAAGAGGAGATGTTACAGCAGAAGAACCAAGTCGTAATGTTACAATTCCGCAAGACCAGGATAGAATCGAATTAATTTATTATACTTCCGGACATTCTACAGAAGGGGATGAGTATGACGAATTCCATAAACGGGATAATGTGATCTACATTGACGGGAAGGAAATGTACAGATATCAACCCTGGCGGACTGACTGTGAAAATTTTGAAAAGCAAAATCCATATTCAGGTTCCTGGTCGCAAGGAGGGCGAATTGTTTATTCCTATGAATTTTCAAGAAGTGGATGGTGTCCGGGGGATAAGGTCTATCCCGTAGTACTAGATGTGACAGATGAACTGACGCCCGGAGAACATAAAATTCAGTTTGCTGTAGAAAATATTGGGGCTAGAACCGGATATTGGCGTTTATCATCTTATCTTTCTGGGCTAGGTAATATAGAAAATTGGCAACCCAGTGAGATAGAAATTACAAGCTCCGGTGCTAATCAAATAGTTATGACAGAAACTCCGGTTTCCATTAGAATTGATTTAATTGATAGATATGGCAATATTGTACCATTTACGAATAAGACTATCAAGATCAGTTCTGATTCAACTTTTGCTAAATTCAGTAATAATAAGAACAATTGGCAGAATACACTGAATGTTGAGATCGAACATGGCTCGGCTTTAGTTTGGCTGAGATCAGATAAGGCCGGCCAGATTCCTGTCAAAGTAGAAGAGATTGATACAGAAAACCCACTTTCGGCTCCTGATCCTATTTTCATAAATTATTCCAAACCTGAATTTTCAGATAAGATAAATTTTGCTCTATCAGCCACAGCTTCTGCTGATGGCGAATGTGCAACTAGTGAGACAGCTTTCCATGCTATCGATGGTTCTCTCGAAACTAAATGGTGCTGTAATAATGGAGCCCCCAATTGGCTAAAAGTAGAATTACAGGATACAACTGCCATAGATTATTTTGTATTATATAATGCTGGGGCAGGTCAGGCTCCGGAGGGAGACCCGGGGCATGCAGATAATTCAGGTATGAATACTCAATCCTATAAAATTCAACGCTTAAACAATGGTGAATGGGAAGACCTGATTATTGAAGCTGATAATCCAACTACTACGGATGGAAATATTTGCTATCATAAATTGGACCAGCCTATTTTCATGAAAACAGTTCGCCTCTATACTGATAAGCCTGTAACCAGTAGAATTTATGAATTTGAGATATATAATTTGGATAGTACAGTAACAGATATAGCATCAGATTGCAATGATTGTAAGGGGTCACCAGAAAAATTTGAACTACTGCAAACCTATCCCAATCCCTTTAATTCATCCACCCAAATTAAGTTCAGCATCCCAAATTATGGAAGGGTAAATGTTACAATATTTGATGCTCAAGGTCGTAAAATAAAATCACTGTTAAAAGGAAAATTAAGAAAAGGAGTACATTCATTAGTATGGAATGGAAAAAATGAAGAGGGTAATTCTCTGAGTTCGGGAATATATTTTATTAGTATCAAATATTATGATCAAGTCAAAAAATATCGTAGTCTTCGAGTAGCAAGATCTACTTATCTAAAATGAATATAAATAGCTATGTGGAGTATTTATGAGTAAAAAATATATTAATTTTATATCTATATTAGTTATTATTTTCACTTTATTAATTGGAAACTTACCAGCTAAAGATTATTTGAATGAACCGGAAAAAAGAACAGACCTAAGAATGGAATGGTGGCGAAATGCTAGATTCGGTATGTTTATTCATTGGGGTTTATATTCGATACCGGCAGGTGAATGGAAGGGTGAAACTAACCACGCTGAATGGATCCGTACCACAGCTCAAATACCTTTGGAAACTTATGAAAAATTTTTAGATGATTTTAATCCGATAAACTATGACCCTGAAAGATGGGTGAGTCTGGCTAAAAAGGCTGGCATGAAATATATCGTAATTACTACTAAACATCACGATGGATTTTGTTTATTTGACAGCAAATACACGGAATTTGATGTCATGTCAACGCCCTATGACAAAGACCTGTTAAAACCATTGGCAGAAGAGTGCCAAGCTCAGGGAATTAAAATTGGCTGGTACCATTCTATCATGGATTGGCACCATCCTGATTATCTACCCCGTAGAGGCTGGGAGAAAAAACGCTCTACAAAGAATGCTGATTTTGGCAAATATGTTCGATACATGAAAAATCAGTTGAGAGAATTGTTAAGCGGGTATGGTGATATCGGAGTGCTTTGGTTTGATGGTGAATGGGAAAAAACCTGGAATGATAAATTAGGAAGAGATTTGTACAATTATGTACGCAGCCTTCAGAATAGCATTATTATCAATAATCGAGTGGGGGCTAGTCGCAGTGGTATGGCTGGATTCTCAGATAGTAAGATTTCTGCCGGTGATTTTGGAACACCTGAACAGGAAATCCCGGCAACCGGTAAGCCTGGAGTAGATTGGGAAACCTGCATGACAATGAACAATCATTGGGGCTATAACAAATATGATGATAACTGGAAATCAACTGAAGATTTAATTCATAAACTAATTGATATTGCATCCAAAGGTGGCAACTTTTTGCTCAATGTTGGTCCTCAAGCAGACGGCACTTTTCCTGAAGAGAGTGTTACCAGATTAGAAGAGATTGGCCAATGGATGGACAAATATGGTGCAGCAATTTATGGAACAAAGGCCAGCCCTTTTAAAAATTTAGAATGGGGAAGATGTACTCAAAAACAACTAGAAGATGGCAGTACAAATTTATATTTCCATATTTTTGATTGGCCTGCAAACAATAAACTTATAATTCCTGGACTAGTTAATAAAGTTAATAAGGCGTTTCATCCGGATGGAATGCGCAAACAATCAATTTCCTTTAGAAAAAAGTTGGATGAGGTGATAATTGATCTTAATCCAAATAAACAAGACAAGTATGCCTCAGTTATAGTGTTAAATATAGAGGGCAAGCCCGAGATTGCTTATGCTCCCGAAATTATTGCTTTCAATAAAATGTTTGTGGATTCAGTTAGGATCAAGATCAATTCTTCGGTTCAAGAAAAACGTATCTATTATACAGTGGATGGTACTGATCCTGGTCAAAATTCTAATTTGTATCAGGCTCCCATAGTTCTATATAACAATGCCCAATTAAAAGCCAGACTGTTTATTGATTATAAAGCAGTTTCTCCTGTTAGTTCTAAAAAATTTTATAAGGTTAAGCCACTGCCTGCTGAAAATATTTCAAAAATATCTTTAAAAAATGGGATACTATGCGAAGAATATAAAGGGGATTGGAATAGATTACCTGATTTTAAAAAACTTAAACCTATTAAAGTAAGTTATGCTAAAAATATTAGTTTAAATAATAGCCAACAAAAAGAATATTTTGGATTAAGATATACTGGATTCCTGAAAATTGAGCAAGATGCTGTTTATAAATTTAATACTGTTTCTGATGATGGGAGTAAATTGTATATTGATAATAAACTGGTAGTTGATAATGATGGATTACATTCGATGAATTTAGCAGAGGGGAGTATTCCTCTAGCAAAAGGATTCCATAAAATTGAAGTCCAGTATTTTGACAAGACCGGTGGGAATTATCTCAAAATTTATTGTCAAACAGCAGGTGATGGTAAAAATGAATTGCCCTCTGAAAATCTGTATATAAATCAATTAGATAAAAAATAATTGAAAATTTATATCAAAATGACCTGGTAAATATATTATAATTCTACCGTATTTATCTAATGATTATATGCTAATAGTTGAGTTTATTCTAGAAGCGGAGAAACTAAATGATATTTGTTACTTAAATGCTTATATTAATTAGTTTATTTTTGATTGAAATTAATTAGGAGCTTATTATGCAGACAGGAGATATTAAGTTAATAAAAAACATCAATGTAAGGCTAGTCTTGAATTTGATTAGAAAGCATGAATCGATATCAGCAGCTGAATTGGCAAAAATAACAGGTATGCGTCCTTCTACAATCTCAAATATTGTAAAAGAATTGCTTGAAAAAGAACTAATAGTTAAACAGGGTAAAGGAGAATCGACTGAAAAAGGAGGGAAAAGACCTATTTTATTAGGTTTGAATACCGAGGGTAAATATTTTATTGGTCTTGATATTGAGATTGGAATGATAACTGTTGTTTTATTAGACCTAACCGGTCAAATTGAATATAAATCAAAGCGTAAAGTCGATTTTAAGGATGATCTGGGTATTCTCGTTCAGGAAATCATAGATTCTGTTAATTGTGTAATAGATAAACAAAATTTGGAAAAAGAAGAAATTTTAGGAATAGGAATTGCCATTGCTGGGATTGTTAATATTAACGATGGATATGTATCACAATCAGATATATTGTCGGAAACAAATTTCTCTTTGCTGGAAAAAATAGAAAAGCAGTTTGATATTCCTGTTATGCTAGATAATAATGCTAATGCTTCGGCAATTGGAGCTAAATGGGTTGGTGCTGCTAAAGAATGTAATAATTTTATCACTATATTGATTGAAATTGAACAAAATGTAGGTGGTTTAGGAATAGGTCTGATTCTCAATGGTGAATTATATAAAGGTGCTACATTTGGTGCCGGAGAATTAAATATTAAATTGCCGACATTACACGATACAATTTTTACGCAAGAAGTATTACTGGAGAAAGGAATTGAACTTAAGAAATATAAACAGAATCTTAAGGATATAGACATCGATATTATGGTGAAAGCTGTAAAAATGGGGGATGAAGTAGCAAAAAAATATTTTAGGATACTGGGTAACCGTCTGGGTAAGATGTTGGCCTATCCGATCTCAATGGTAAATCCGGAAAAACTTGTCATAGCCGGAGAAGTTGCTGAAGCAGGTGATGCATTGATAAAACCCATTGAAGAACAATTTTCACTGGAAATGCTTCCTATTATAGAAGAAAATCTGGAAATAGTAACCAATCAATATGGTAAATATTCAGTTGCCATTGGAGCAGCCTCACTAATAATTGACGAATTTTTTAAAGTACCGGTAGTAAAAAGCAGTAAAGTTAAGGTTTAGCAAACATTGACTTTGATTCTTATAAAATAATCTGATAATATTTGTTATTATTTGAAGAGTTATAATATCATCTATAGATTAATTAAATATTTACAAACAATAATATTCAAAAATTAGGATCTCTAAGATACTTTATGATTGCCAAATGCGAAAAAGTAATAAAAAATGGATAGCATCTTCCTGAATAGATCATTAAATAAGAAAGACATACAGACAGGAATGGCCGGGATATAAGATAAGCGTTCCGAAATATACTTATTAAAAAATATTCATTAATTAAAAGAGTATCACAGATTCTTTTTTATTCTAATAATTCCTCGAGACTCTGCCTTGGTATGGTTCATTTGTAGCACAACTATCCTTAGTTGTGTTTTTTATCCGGAGCCCTCAATGGGCTGAGGAAAAAAATGGAAATGAAAATATTGTTTTATTTATCAGCTATGATTACTGAAGATATAAATAGCCTTTTTTATTCTCTATAAATTCTTTCCAACATTTTAACTGTTATCATCTGCATATTCTCTATCCTGCTGTTACTTTTGTCTCGCCACAAAAGTAACCAAAAAGGCGCCGCCGGGATAATTAAATGCTAAAATTTAGTTCGCTTTACTGAAAATATTATAATGCTCTGAAATTATTGCTAGTGATTTCAATTAGGAGCTTTGGATTATATTTTTCAGTAAATTAAACTATCGTAGCTCACATTCGCTGAAAAATATTTTTTAACCGTTTTGCTCCTAAATTTTCAAGACGCATTTAATTATCATGCCGGAAAATTTTTATGAGGTATTGAAAATTGAAATCTGATTGAGCAAAAGTGATTTTATATTAACTGATTACAAGCTTGAATATGTATTCTATTCCCATTAACCATTATCATAATAAATCTTAGAGAGCCATTCTGAAATATTAGCTTGTATTTATCCAAAAGGGGATTTTTGGTAAGTAATGTCAGTTGAAAAGACCGCATTTAGCGTTACTCGAAAATATTAATCAAGGCCATTTTTAACTTATTTTAAAGGTGACTTATGAATGTATATGTCTTAAAAAGACATATACTCTCGGGAAAGATTGGCAATCTCTACTGAAAGAACGGCCGGGAATGATAGATATTCCTGACCATCAATTACCCAGCTTTTTGAATCATTAGGAGCCAGATTCAGTTCTGAAATATCAACAATTGTATTCCAGGCTTGTGTATAGTTTCTATTCAGAAAATAAGCCTGGGCCTTAATTATCGTAATATCTTTCCAATCTATTTTAGTATTATATTGAAAGACATAGTTGGGCTCATTGCTTAGCAGTGTGTCAGCACTATTGATTGCCTGAGTGTATTCTTTTTGAACTAGATGAACTGATGTCAGGGCACAGAATGCATCCAGTTTTAATTCCTGAGCGGAAACACCGGATTTAAGGAGGTTGATAATTTCATCTGTACCAGAAGTATCTTTCATTAGAAGAGACCAGCCTTTACCAAGCTTCGCTTCTAAATCTTCCGGAGCTTCTTCCAGCGCCTGATTAAAAGACTGGACGGCCATGCTATATTTTTTTTCTGTGAAATATTGCCAGCCGGATTTGATATACTTTGTTTCTGAAGGTCCTGTCCCTGTGGAAGAGCCACAAGAAATTAAAAAATAAATTCCACTAATAATTAAAAAAATTTTTAGATTTCTCATTTGAAATATGTCACCTTTTTTACTTTTATTTTTTCTGAATTCTTTCTTAATACTACAAAATAAATTCCACTTGATAATTTTTGGCCATTTGAATTTACACCTTGCCAGGCAAAACTATTAAATCCAGGCTTAAATTGTCTCGTTTTTGTAAATACTCTTTGGCCTAATAAATTGTAAATATGCATTTGAACCCGATTTTCTTTTTTAAGCATAAATTTTATATTAACAGTTGCATTGAATGGATTTGGATAGGTTAAAAAATCATTTTCTGTAACTTTTTGTATTTTAGCTGGTTGCTCGGCTTCCTTGAATAAAAATTTAACATTAGGTCTAATGAATGCCATAAATCTCCCATTTTTCTGTAGATATGTTTCAACGGGTATCAGTTTGTTGTCAACAATTTTATAAAATGAGTTATATTTTCCAATTTTTCGATTGGGAGTATAGTGTACAATAATTGTTATATTTTTATTCTCAACACTTGTCTTAAACTCATAAATTTTTCTATTTACTGCCTTCTTGGCCAGGAATCTATTCTCACTTTTATTTTTTATATGATTAGTAAGCATAAAGAGTTGACGATCACCATAATTGTATTCCGGATATTCGACTGCAATTGTACTATTACTCAAACTAACAAGACCTCCTGCAATTTTGGGAATTTCTGCCGAGATATGCAAAGTATCGACTGCTTCATTATAGTACCTATCCTTGAGATTTGTAATAAGTTGGTAGGAAGCGCTTTCTTGAAATTTATATTCAGCTTTCCATATTTTGTGATCCTCAGCATCGTCTAGCTGTTCGAAACTCAGGGGAATGTAATTACCATTTTTATAAAAAGCGCTCTCGAATTCACGAATATTTGAATTATCTGAAGTGATTATAAAATTGACTCGATGACCGGCAATTGGATTGGGAAAATATTCCAGAATTACTTCGGGTGGGATTTTATCTGATATTTTTAATCTTGTTGAGGCGGTACTTTTATTTTCATCGGGATCAGTGGCTATTAGTTGTAATTTGACATCCCCAAAAAAATTATTTTCAATTCTAATTATGGCCTGGCCCTCGGTACTGAAATCAACCATAACCTCCTCTGTCACTAATTCCTGATTGGAATATACTTGAGCTGAGAAGGTTATTTCACTATCATTATTATCGGCATCATTACAATAGCGAAATAAGTCTAATTCATAGATTTCGTCATTCCCCATCCTGATGGGATTGGGTAGATCACTCCATTCAGGCGGAATAGTTTCTCTGATCACTATAGATATTGTATCGGAGATAGAAATATTACCCTGTTGATCCTTTGCCTGAAATAGTACCCAGCCTTCTTTAGCAGAAACCGTAGTATCAAGAGTAATGGTAGGATTATTAGTTATAGGATCAATTTCAACATTTTTAATTTCTGATGAATATTCACTGCTATATATTAATTCGCTCGAAGGTGTAAGGTCATCCGAGCAAATATCATCCAAATTAAGGTTCAGTTCTTTTTGGTATTCTGTAAAGCTCATGTATATGTATCGAATGGCTGTCAAATCCCAGACAGGTTTGTTATCTTTTTGAACCTTTATATTGGCACTTTTTGAACTGCTATTGCCATCCTGGTCTACAGCCGTAAAAGTAATTCCGGTATTGCCGATCAGACTTGTGGTTTTGATACTGGCTGTTCTTGTGGAGTTATCAATTATTACTTCCAGAAAATTACTATCAAATCCGGATGCATTCCAGCTAATAGCTGAATCAGGAGTTTCGGCATCAAATACATATTCATCAAGATTGACATAACCGGTGCTATCTTTCCAGAAAACCGTTTTGTTTGGCAGGTCAAAAATAACAGGGCTGGGATCACGAGGTGTGATAACAACTACAACTTCAGAAGTATCAGTACCTCCCTTTGAATTGGTAGCGATTATCGAAATTGTATCCTGTCCAATATTTGTACCCGAGGTTGCCTCTAGAATTGTATCCTTAATTGTGGCACTTGCCAGCAGATTGAAATCAGAACTATTTTGAATCTGCCAACTTATATTCCCGGGACTTTCGTAAATATCGAATACAAAGTTAGTTAGATTCAGTATCTCCATAGTTGTATCGGGATATATATAGGCCGGAGGAATGTTAAATATTTTGGGAGAGGTATTAACTATAATAAGTTCTGTTTCGGCAGTAGTAAGATTTTCATTGTCATCTCTGGCAGTTAAAGTCAGAATTCCTTCTAAATTGTGTTGACTATATTGATCCGGTACATCGATTGTTAGGATTTGATTATTTTGATTATAACTTACATTGACCGAATCATGGCTTCTTCCGGTACTTTTCTTAGTTATTGTTGAGATTATCGAGATATCTTCCAGAGGAGTATCAAGATCCAGTAGATATTTGGATAGATCCACATTTTTTATACTATCGGAATGCATTGCAATATAAGGCAATTGAGTGAAGGTGGGAGGGAAGGAACGCACATCAGCAATAATAGTGTCTTTACCCATTGCACCATAACTATCTTCAGCTGATATCTCTATGGGTATTGATCCAAAAAACCCATCCTCTACTACTATAAATGTAATTGTATCCTGTCCAAGGATTGAGCTTTGAATTTTTTGGGCATTATTACCCAGCTGCTTGATAGTCCATTCAAGTTCATTCATTTGATTATCAACGTCAATAGTAAAATCTCTGAGGTCTAAAGTATCATCGATCATCTGGTATAGAATAAGAGTATCTCCTTCTGAATCGACTCCGTAAAAATCAATTTCGGGGGCATCATTAACACTCTCCACAGAAATGGGTAGATTAGTTCGTAGAGGCTCAAATAGTAATCCATCATCTACATAAATATCAATGTTTTGAGTACCATGCCAATCTTTTTTAGGGATAATTGTGATAGAGTCTGTATTGTCATTATAAATTAAATTGAGATTTGAATCAATGGTATCTTTGTAAATCTGTAAGTTCTCGCCTGTATCATCAATATCCGTTACCAGATCCTCCCGCGCTAATGTATAAATTTGATCTTCGTTAAAAGAAATATTTGGAAGTGGCTCCACAAATTCTGGTGTATGATCTACATGCACTTTCCATTTCTGTGAATCAGTATAAGCCGTGCCTTCGATATTTACCTCCAGATTCACTTCAAAAATGCCTTTGGCTGTTGAGGCTGTCTGATAGGAGAGTGTATGCTGATTATTTATGTTTTCAATATTAAAAATTCCTGAAGGTTCATTCTTCTCAATTGTATGACTCCAGCTGGCTTCACTATCTTCATATGATTTACTATAAAAATGATCATCCAGATTAATATTTAAACTTTGACCAGGTTTAATTAATGTATCAGGAATTTCAGGCTGAAGGGATGCACCAATTATTTCGAAATCCCAAATATGAGTATTGGAATACTCAAAATTTTGTCCCGGTGAATCCAATCTAAAATAACCAGAGGATCTACTATAAAAATTGTCATTATCAAATGTTATTAGAGGTTCATCAAAATCCTCAGCAGGTATTCCGATTAGTTTAAGATCAAAGTAGGCGATTATGCCTCCACTATTTACATAGGGCCTTTCTCCGCTGGCATCACTGGGCCCAGTACTTTTGTAAAGATCAAGTTGGAATCCTGGGATATCATTTTGTGCTCCATTCCAAACATCATCATGAGTATTATTTTTCTTGGTATATTTTATTAAGTCAGTACCAATAAAGGGTTTGCCTTCATGAAAGATAGGTTGAATAAAATCAGGATTGACAGTCAAATAGACATTGGCACCAGTTAGTTTTTCATTACTGTTGTTAATTAATTCAATTTTAAAACGGATAGTGTCACCAATAAAAAATTCGGATTTTTGTTGTCCCTGTATTGGCCGGATTATGCATTCTACATTTTGGGGAAAAATATTATTGATAAAAATGATTGTGAAAATTAGTAATAATCTTTTTAATCTAATTTTTCCTGGCATTAATTCCTCTTAACTAGGATTGAGAGTCAACATGCATATTATATCAAAATCTTTGCCATGGATCGAATTAAAGCTTATATTGATAATATAATGCAATATTTACTACATAAGATTTTATAATTGAAATACAATAACCAATGTTTTGAATGCAAAATTATGCAGCTACCAGGAAAATTTTTCAGGGCAGAGCAATTATCCCTGATTGTTTTATTGTAATCAGTCTATTTAGGCTTAAAAAATTTTATTCATGTTTACATTTTGCTTCTCTCAGCCATTGAGGCTTCTGTCAGCAAGCACAACTGAGGCCAGTTATGCTACAAGTAGAACAACTTGCTAAGTTGTTTTATTGTAATCACCCCTCAATGGGGTGGTTACAATACTAAAGACTATAAAGAATATAAAAGATATGTAAATGAAACTGAATGGGGAATAAAATATATCTCTAAATAAAGTATTTCTGTAGAAAAAAAGTAGTTGTATCTTTTTGCTACTCTCAGCCATTGAGGCTTCGGTCAGCAAGCACAACTGAGGCCAGTTATGCTACAATAAATCCAGATTTTTTAGGTACGAGTATTCCCAGTCCTGCCATTTTTCAACTAATCCAGCATCAACAGGATTGTTAATAACATAATTAATAATATTAGAAAGTACTTTTTCATTTTTTATTATGTGATCATAGCTTTCATGCTGCCAGAATTGTCCCTCTCTATTTAATGTTTTATTAGCCTCTCCGGCAGTATATCTTTTGATAGAAAACATTGTTTTGGCTAAACTATTTTCTCCCTCAGATAGAGTAAAAATTACGTGGACATGATTTGGCATTATGCAATAACATAATAAATCATATTCCATAGAATCGTGATATTTTAAACTCGATTCTACTATTATGGCTATTTTTCTATTCCCTGTGTGCCTAAATTGGATTGGACAGTTTCTGACGTTGTTTAATGTAGAAAAAAGTTGGTCCGTTGTAGAAAATTTGTTTTTATTATAATGGTTTCTTTTAAGATACAAAATACAGATAATAAGAAATCAAGCAGCGACGAGAAAAGACCCCTAAATAAGTCTTTTGAGAGTCGGTGTTTGATGATTAAAATTTATATGATTTAACATTATAAGGGTCTAAAGATAATCAGTTTTAGACATAAAATAGCGTCCAATTTTGTCCAAAACTTCTTGGCACATACCGATTCCTTAAATATTTTGGGCTATTTTTATATTTTATCAAAAGCTTATCAATTTTATAGAAATAATTTTTCCAATTTTTATCGAGTTCCTTTTGTTTTACTGAAGTTTTTAGATCTTTTACTTGAATTTGGCTTTTTCTTATTTCATAATTTTTTTCAATTTCTGAAATTTATTAATAGGTAAAGAGCCTGCTAAACGAAAAGTTATAAAGTAGCAAGCTCCGGGAATTGAAAAATGGGGAAGATTCCTTTTATAGTATTTAGTTTTTTGAGTAATCTAAATTTCCTATTATTTTTCAACAGTTTAACAATATTGTACTAAAAATAGTAGAATCCAAATAATAAACTGAGAGCGGCTTTATTGACAATTATATTTGATTAATATGATTAAGGTGAATAATCAAGCGCTGTTGTTGCAATAGATGTAGAACAACTTGCTAAGTTGTTTTGTTGGAATCAATCCATCGAAGGGTTGATTACAATACTGGAACTTTTAGCAGTGATAACTCAAGCAAATATCTGTTCATAATAAATAAATTTTTATAATTACTTATATTTTGAGTATTGTTTTGCTTCTCTCAGCCATTGAGGCTTCGCTCAGCAAGCACAACTTGGCAAGTTATGCTACAGGTAGAACAGATTGCTAAGTTGTTTTATTGTAATCCCCCTCAATGGGGTGGTTACAAGACTAAAACTTTTGGAAGGTAAAAATACTAAAATACCTTTTTGTGTTTGGTTTTGGGTATATTATGGCGGGCATTGAGCCCTCCATAATATAAAACAACTAGGGATAGTTGTTCTACATTCCCACAAAAAAAGCCTCCCGGGTTACCGGGAGGCTTCAGATTCGTGATTCTATTTCAGATTCTATTTATTTCATCAGGACCATCTTTTTGGAGCCAATATGTTTGCCACCAACTTGCATTCTGTAGAAATACAATCCGGATGCAACTCTGGTACCAAGTTCATTTCTAGCATTCCACTGAACATTGTAACGACCGGCTTTCATATCTTTTGAAACAAGAGTCTTTACTTTCTGACCGAGCATATTGTAAACAGTAAGTTTTACATTAGCAGCTTTTGGTAAAGCAAACTTGATATTGGTAATCGGGTTGAATGGATTTGGATAATTGCCTTCTAAGGAGAATTCGCTTGGTAAATTTGCTTCCATTAATTTGGCATCAATGGCTTTGTTCATCATATTAACAAGGCGGGCATTATAGATATCAGGCCTTTCCGGATCTGCAACTTTAGATTCCAGAGTAACAGTGAAGAGTTTGATTTCATTTCCGGCTACAGTCTTGTAACCTTT
>JAIPHI010000054.1 GCA_021735285.1 Fidelibacterota bacterium
AGAGATATATTATTCCCATTATACATGCAATAGCCACCACACTATAAGTGAGAAAATAAAATAATTCAAAACGATGGAATAGTTTGGTTTCATTTCTTGATTTTCCTAAATAACCCCTCAAACCCACAGTTCCTGCAATTGTAAATAGTAATCCTTCAATTATGAGGTCAGTTCTTGCAGGATGAGATGAATGTTGTAATATCAGATAGGCACTAATGGTAATAATTATTGCTAGCAAAGTCTCTACAAATAATTGTCTATTAAACTCCATATATAATCCTTATTGTTTTTTTATGATAAATTAACTTCATCTATCCGGTTAATTGATTTTTCTCAGAATTTTATGAATAGTATTTTTAGACGGGACGCCATTCAATTGCTCTACAACACCCCCTTCTTTAAAGAATAGAATTGTAGGCACTTTTTTAATACCATAATCCTGACATATTTGTTGACACTGTTCTCGGTCTATTTCTATGAAAGATATCTTATCTCCAAATTCCTCCTCCAATTCATGTAAGGCTCCCCTGACAATCAGACTTGAACCGCTCCAATCAGTAGAAAATAACACAACTACCTGACTCGCTTTTTGGAGAACCTTAGTGTCAAATTCCTGACATTCAATCTTTTTCATTTCTTACCTTTGCTTCCTTGATAAATAATTTTAAAAATGCTATTAATACAAATTAGTTAACTTTGGATATTCTGCCGGAAGAATGATTCCTTCCGGCAGATACGATAGCAAAAATTAGAAGGACCAGGAAAATCCTATTCCTCCTGAAATATAAGTTAGGTCTACATCAATATTTTCATTTCCATCCTCAAGCTCACTTGAAAGCGCACGATAGCGAACACTTGGAATAATTGTCCAGTTTTTAACAAAAGGAATCATAAGACCTGCGCCAGCCTGCCATCCCAGACCGTGCCCGGAGTCATCAACAATATCGCCTTCATTATTTTCAACCTCAATGTGATTATAGATTCCTCCGGCTCGAATTAAGTAGTCAAAATTGAGGCTTTGGCAGGAGTTCATATATTGTAAGCCAAAAGTATAACCTGTTTCTTCAAAATCGATATCACTGCCTTTGAAAGATTGATCGGCGTTGAAATTATTCCATCCCCATCCTGTATAAGCACCGAGATTTGGCATAAAGGAGTACGTTATGGTGGCTTCAAACCCTAGACCAGTTCCAATATCTGCATCTCCCAGTTCCTGGGTGGCATTGTGAAGCCCGCCTCTGATCTCGAGACTCCAGGGATTTTGGGCTATGATGATCTGAGGTGCCACCAAGATAGTAAGAATTACAACTAAACTTAATACTCCATTCAAAAAAGTTTTCATGTTTGTCTCTTTCTGTTTTTGTTTTTTAATTTCACATTGACAATTTATTCTAATAATTCCTTAACTACTGTGATAGGATTTACAAATAGGATGCCAGAGACAAAGGACCCCTAATAATTATAATTTAAATAGATGTAATTATTGTGTTTATAAATATTATTTTGATTTGAAAGTAATAGGGGGTAGTATATTCCAGGCGCCGATAATTCGGCACGGTGACGATATATCGGCAGTTACTATGGGCGTTCGATTCCTAATTTTTCCATTCTGGATTGCAGGGTAGTGCGTTTCATCCCGAGTAATTTTGCAGCACCTTTATCACCGCCTACCTGCCAGTTAGTAATTTGGAGAGCTTTTAAGATATGCTGGCGTACATTCTCTTCCAGAGTACAAATGCCAGATTGGCCTTCAATTTTATTTTCCGGTAACCATTCACCTTTTGTTAAACGCTTGCCAGGCGATACAATTACTGCTCTTTCAATAATATTTTCTAACTCCCTCACATTTCCGGGCCAGTTATATTCAGTGAGTTTTTCTATAACTTCTTTTGATGTTTCCCTTATTTCACGACCTGTTTTGGCGGCATATTTTTGGACAAAATGTTGCACTAACAGAGGAATATCTTCTTTGCGTTCCCGTAGCGGTGGGACATAAATTGGGAAAACATTCAAACGGTAATAGAGGTCCTCCCTAAAATCACCATTCTGGACTGCCTTTTCCAAATCGCGATTTGTAGCTGCAATAATCCGGGCATCAGTTTTGATAGTTTCCGAACTACCCAATTGCTCAAATTCACCTTCCTGTAAAACTCGTAATATTTTAACCTGAACATTTTTGGGCATATCACCAATTTCATCGAGAAAAATCGTGCCCTGGTCCGCCAGCTCAAAGCGCCCTATCTTATCAGAATAGGCTCCTGTAAAAGCTCCTTTTTTATGACCAAATAATTCACTTTCTATTATATCGGATGGTAGGGCTGCACAGTTAATGGTCACTAAAGAGCGATCGCTGCGGTTACTATTATTATGAATTGCCCGGGCTATGAGTTCTTTGCCTGTGCCGGTCTCACCCTGGATAAGAACGGTTGAATCAGTAGCTGCTACCTGTTCAACTTTTTTCAAAACTTTTTTAAAATTATCACTGCGGGAAATTATATTTTCAAAATTACTATTAAGTTTTATCTCTTCCCGTAGATAGATTGTTTCCTCTTTCAAACGGTCTTTGAGTTTGCGAAGGGCCCTTCTTTTTTCAATCAGTTCCCTTTCTGTATTTTTCATATTTGTGATATCGGTTATAAATCCTTCTATAGCCACAATGGAACCATCCTGGCCTGCAATGCCCAGCCCTCTTTCCCACAGCCAGCGAATCTCACCGGAAGACGTTTTAATCCGATAACTTACCTCGAAATGACTATTTTTCTGAATTTGCTCTTCTATTTTTTCTCTAATTTTTTCCCGGTCTTCAGGGATTATTATTTTGCTATATGCTAATTTTTTGT
This sequence comes from Fidelibacterota bacterium, assembly GCA_021735285.1. Classification (GTDB taxonomy): domain Bacteria; phylum Fidelibacterota; class UBA2242; order UBA2242; family JAFGTP01; genus JAIPHI01. The sequence goes on from JAIPHI010000054.1 coordinate 2,841, forward strand.
TGCCGATCAGATCCTGGGAATTATAACCAGTGAGCTCTTTACAACCATCACTGACAAATTCCATTGTCCAATTTTCATCATCGCGGCAACGATAGGCCATCCCCGGTAGATTGCTAATCAGGGTTGATAATTTTCGTTCGCTTTCAATGACCTTCTGCTTGATGGTATATTCTTCAGTTCTATCCTCTATCAGTATGACAATATGTTCTTCTTCGCAAAATTCAAGTAAATTTAGCGTCATTCGAATCCGGATTCTTGTATCATTTTCGTTTTTATACCACTCTTCGAATCTTAGGCTCTCCTTTTCTTCTAATGTGCTATACTGTTTTTGCCAGAATTCTTCATCCTGTTTGGGATGCAGATCATATATTTGTAAGCCGGTAATATTATTATAGTTTTTATTATAAAATTGGCAGGCGGCTTTATTCAAATGTCGAATAGTAGCAGTAGGATCAAGCCAAATAAGAGGTTCATGAGATTCATTAATTGTTAAATAGGCCAATGTTTTAATATTATCCTGGTTTTCAATCATACTATTATCCTTATTTTGATATTCGGATTGGGATATTTTTTCCATTGTGGTTATGTTTATGATAGTGGAAGTGCTCCAGAGTCTGATGAGTATGGATGTGATTTTGCGAAAGCAAATTTATGGCAGCAATTGCAGCGGCTAATAGTAAGATCGCAAGCAGGTGAACCCATCGAAATGAGCCCCGGAATAAAATATATGCTAAAATCACACCCCATAAAGGCGCTGTTGAAAATAAGATCTGGCTTCTTGGGGCTCCGATATTTTGGGCAGAAGTGACATACAGGGAAATACTTATCCCATAAGAAAAAGCGCCTACAATTAATGCGAAAAAAATGTTGTTGAGAACAAATGAATTATCTGAAATAACAACACCGATTAATAGATTTACCAATCCTGCAACTATACCTTTTACAAATGTGACTGTTTGAGGAGAAGCTCCATCTGTAATAGCTGTTAAATGATTGTCAAGCCCCCAGCAAATACATGCTCCAGTATCTATTAATCCGGAAATTACACAGCTGATCCCTTCGCCAATAGAGATAATTACTCCAGCGAGAACTGTGAGTATAACACCGAGCCAGGTGAATTTATCGAGGTGATCTTGAAAAATTAAAACACCCAAAATCGCAGTAGCGACGAGTTCCATATTTAGCCAGATTGAAACAGATGCAGCCTCGGCAGTCTGCAAACCAATCAATAATAAGAGCGGACCCAATAGTCCGCCAAAAAGGATAATACCTGAAGTCTTTAATATGTTTCTTTGCGTGAATAACTTTATGAGGTTATTGTCTTTCTTCATTACAAATGGTATCATAGCAATACCTGCACCAATGTATAATAATCCTGCTAATCGAAAATAATTTAGATCAGTAAGGAGTAGTTTGCTCAAAGGAGTGGCAATGCCAAAAAGTAAGCCTGATAATAAACCCGATATAATTGCTATTTTTTTCATTAGATTAGTAAGTTCAAAATTATGATTGTCGAGAGGTAGTTTAGTCTTTATGAGGGTAAAAGTCAAACAGGAATAAGTGTGAGATAAATTACTATTTTTACTGATGGTAATAAATTGGTATATCTTTGATAAATATTTACTAACCCTTTGGTTAGAATGAATCATATCAAATAAAACTATAGTTTTCAAAATAACACATGGTTTATAAGTATTAGAATTCAAATAAAAAATATTTTAATGATATGAATTACAAAACAATTATAAAAGCCATTTACGTATGCAATTTTTGCCGGACAAAGTTGACGATTTACCTGTTTCGCTGACATGGAAAATAACCATATTCCAAGCCAGCCATATCTACAGCAGATTATTTCCTTTTCTTTATAATACTGTATCTACTCGAGTCCTACAGGACTCCCTGTTACCAGATGACTTATAATAAAAACTCACAAATTTTGGAAATCTGCAAAGATTTAATAATCTTGTAAATAAAGTTGTAAAGACACTTAAAATCTGCCTTGTCCTCCTTCTCCTTCACCTTCTTCAAGAGCTCTGCCGGGTTGTTGCTCTCTGCGTCTTTCTCGTCTGTAATTATTAATATTATATCTCAAAGTTAATGTAACGGTGGGGGCAGCTCGACTAAAACGTCCTCTAGTGGAGAAGCCCTCTCCCGAAGATTCGAATTCCCACTGACCGGTATCAAAAATATCTCTGACTTGAAGAATGCCGGTCAAAGTTTTCTGCAAAAAATCCATTCTTAAAGAAGCATTAGTAGCATAGAAAGCTTCCCTCTCTCCCTGGGTAGATATAGAAGGACTATTATAAAATTGATTGATTTGCAATCTGGCATTATTACCAATATTAAATGTACTATTCAGGCGAGTGGTCCAATTAAAGCTTTCTCGTTCAATATTATCATATTCGCCGGAGCCTTCAATTCTATATTGATATAAGTTTCCTGATAAATTAAGATTCCACCAATTATATAAATTGAGATTCAGCATGATTTCAGCACCCAGGTCAAAATCTTTACCAATATTATCAATTGTATGAAGGATTACATTGCTTTTATTTCTATAGGGCGATTGAACTCTATCTATTTTATTATGGGTGACTCGATAATAAGTCTCAAAAGAGAAAAGATTTCTACCAAAGTTTCTATTATATCCAAAGGAGTAGGAATCAATATACTGGGGGATAAGGTCAGGGTTACCCCGCCGTACATTATACTGATCCTGCCATTGCTCAAAAGGTTCCATAAACCATGATCGCGGTCGTCTTATCCGTCTTGAATAGCTGGCCATCAACTCCTGCTTTTCTGTAATACTATACGAAGTATGCAGGGTGGGGAATATATCCAGACGGCTGATTTTCAGGGTGGTATCTGACTCAATATTACGATGAGTGTGTTCGGCTCTTAATCCAAGCTGGTATCCGAATCCACTATATTTTGATGAATAGGTAGCATATATTCCATGTATATTACGAGTGTAGTTCATCTCTCTTTTGACTTTCGGCTGGGAATTAAATTGATTCGAGCCATAATTATAAATATATCTTTCATTGGTTTCAGTAGCATCTCTTATTCTACTTTGAAGCCCGGCTTCTAATTCTTTTTCTTGGCTAAAAGGCAATGTGTAATCAATTTTTAGTTCCAATCCTTTCGATGGCCCTCCTTCGATATTTTTTTCTCCGTAATTTACCACCCCATTATCAATCTGTTTCTGAATTTCTTTACTATCACCATCTCTTGTTGAAAAATCAAGGTAACCTTCTAGTTTATGCCCCTCTTTTTCATAATCATGGGTATAACTGAGATTGACAGAATTGAATCTACCTGATCTGGTTCCATCCTCGATATCTTTATAATTGTTGGAATGAAGAGTGTCAAGGCTATTCCCGGATTCAATAATGGTTGTTCTTTGAAAAGTACCTCTGCTTGAATCTTTATCCGATCTATATCCTGTACTTATATCCAGAGAAAATGTGTTATTCGTATCCGGTAGGTATTTTATCGTTCCACTGATATTGTAATCAATTTCATCCTCTTCTCGCTCGCCATATGAATGTATTTTTGTGATAGTATCCCCTGCCATTGTGGTATTCCATCTCTCTCCGGAACCAGGATGCGGTTCAGACTCATAGCTCATGTCCAGGGTAGCATTAAACTTTTCTTTTCTATAATTCAATAATGCTTCACCACTATATCTCTTATAGGAGCCACCGCTGAGATTGACCATGCCGTTCAATCCCTTACGTCTCTCCTTTTTTAGGATAATATTAATGATTCCAGCCTCTCCTGAAGGATCATATTTTGCAGAAGGGTTGGTGATAATTTCTATGCTCTGAATTCTTGTCGCAGGAATATGTTGTAAAGCCTGATTGCCATCAAGGGGAGTAGGTTTGCCATTGACCAGAACTTTGAAACTGGAGCTGCCTCTTAATTGGACATTCCCCTCACTATCAGTTGTTATTGAAGGAGCATTCCTTAGAATATCAACAGCAGAACCTGAGATTGAAGATTGTTGTCGATTGACATTGATTACCTTTTTATCGATTTGATAGTCCATCGAGATATTTTCAGCAGTAACTTCCACACCTTCTCCACTTAGAGTTATTCTTTTCAGCGCTATTCTTCCCATTTGGACCTGCTGATCATTCTTCCCAATATTTATTTTAATTGTGTCAGTTTCAAATCCCATGTAATCCACTTTTAGATTATAAACCCCGTTAGGAATCTCCGTTAATAAAAATCTGCCTGTTGAATCAGTAACGGTTCCATCAACCTGCTTCCAATTATCCTGTTCATATAATACTATGTTGGAATACTGAAGCGGTTGTTTGTTTAATGAATCAACCACTATTCCAGAGATTGAGCTCTGGCCGATTAAAGGAGATGTGAAAATAAGACATAAGATTACAATAGCTATAAACTTAAACTTCATTTTTCTCCTTCCCTTATTTTTTGATTTAATGAACATTTTCTTATTTAAGACCTTTCCAATAAGAATTAAATTTCAGAGCTAAATCTGTAATGATTATTTTTTAATTTGTCACTAGATTTGGTTCTAATATTTTTAAATTGTATTTTTTGTGAATCTGTTTATTATTTGACACATTTAATTCATAAAAGTTAAAATATTTTTTCCAGCTCATCGCTTTTTTTAGCTCCTGTTTCTGATGCTATTATCTTCGGCTCTTAAAGATTTATTATGATCATAGAAAGTTTTTCATGATCATTATCAATGTTGAGATCATTAACATTAAATCCAGAGCCCTAAAATATTTTCAGGGGTGCAAACTTAATTTTAGTATTTAATTGGACCGCCGGCGTTTTTTCTGTTACTTTTATGTCGAGATACAAGGCACTCTAGAATAGAGTACACTCAGAATAGGAGGTTTAAAATATTGGAATGAATTTAAAGAGAATAAAAAATGCTTCAGCTATTTTCAATAATGGTATTCGATAAATCAAAAATATCCTGATTGCTTTCTAATTTTACATTTTTAATCTTTTATTTTTTTAACCACAGAGGACACTGAGATTTTTTAATTTAATATCACTTTTAATCTAAACCTTAACCTCGACTCCAACTCTATCCTCAAAAAGCAGAAGTAAATATTTTTCCTCTCCCTTCTTCCTTTTTCCTTATTTTCTTTTTTTGTTTTCTGCTTTCTGGTTTAATCTTTCTGCTTTCCCATTTCCAGTCTCCCAATATTTTTATTTATTTTGTGGTTGACAATCTTTGTTATAATTCTTTATATTATTTACACTAATTTACTACAAAGTTTACAATGGAATTGATTTATAAGATAAATGTAAAAGGTACAGTTCAGGGGGTGGGATTCCGGCCTTTCGTCTATAATTTAGCCAAAAAGCATCGAATATCGGGTTATGTTCTAAATAATACTCTAGGAGTTGAGATTAAAGCCCAGGGAAAGGCAAGTAATCTGGATAGCTTTAAATATGAATTAAAAGATCAAGCTCCCCCCCAAAGTAATATTAGCTCCATTGAATCTCAAAAATTAGCGAACCAGCGAGAAAATTTTTCTGATTTCAGGATTAAGTTCAGCAGCAGATCAGATAATAAAAACACTCAAATATCTCCCGAGTTAAATGTCTGCCATGATTGTCAACAGGAACTATTCGACCCTGATGACAGACGTTATCTTTACCCTTTTATTAATTGTACCAATTGCGGTCCCCGTTTTACAATTACCAAAAACATTCCCTATGATCGGAATTTTACTACTATGGACGAGTTTGAAATGTGCTCTCTTTGTAGTAATGAGTACAATGATCCGGATGATCGTCGTTTTCATGCTCAGCCTGATTCTTGTTTTGAGTGCGGTCCTCAATTATTCCTGTATGATTGTTCTGAAAATATTCTGGCCAGGAGTAAAGGGCCAGCAAGTACCGAACAGCTATTTATTAAAATGTCCGATTTTTTACAGAAGGGTGCTATAATCTCCATAAAAAGCAATGGCGGCTTTCATCTTGCCTGTAATGCACTTGATGAAGAAGCAGTATTAAAATTACGGGGTAAAAAATATAGATATGATAAGGCGCTGGCTTTAATGTTTCCCGACCTTACCAGTATAAAAAAACATTGCCATATTAATTCCGATGAAGAAGAATTACTCACAAGTTATACACGCCCGATTGTATTATTGAAAAAGAAGCTTGATACGAATATTGCCGATTCAGTGGCTCCTGAGAATAATTATTTAGGTGCTATGTTGCCTTATAATCCAATTCAATTACTGCTTTTTAAATATTTTCCTCAGCCTTTAGTTATGACCAGTGGTAATATCTGTGGTGAACCTATTATTTATAAAAATGGTAATGCTATTTCAAAATTATCTCAAATAGCTGATTATCATTGTTTGCATAACCGCAAGATCCATGTCAGCTGTGATGATTCCGTGTATCGTGTTTTTCGAGGAGAGAATTATCCTATTAGGCGCTCCCGAGGTTTTGCACCCCGGGCCTTATCAATTGGTAAAAAATTAGAAAGACCTGTTCTGGCCTGTGGAGCTGAAAGAAAAAATACATTTGCTGTGGCGAAGGGTGATCAAGTTTGGCTAAGTCAACATATTGGGGATCTGGAAAATCTGGCTGTGTTGAATTCTTTTGAAACCAGTATTGAGCATTTTTTGGAGGTCTTTGATGTCCAACCTGAAGTAATTGCCCATGATCTGCATCCCGATTATTTGAGCACAAAATATGCCCGGAATTACGATGATGAGGGCATTCCTAATGTGGCTATCCAACATCATCATGCTCATGCAGTTGCCTGTATGGTGGAGAATGGTCTGGATGAACCAGTGATAGCTTTTGTAATGGATGGAACCGGAGCAGGTGCTGATGGCACAATTTGGGGAGGCGAAATATTGATCGTCGAACATGGCAGCTTTAATCGCATTGCTCATCTCGAACATGTTCGGATGCCCGGTGGTAAAAGCTCAATTTATAATCCCTGGGAAATGGCAGTCAGTTATCTTTATGAGGTTTATGGAAGTGATCTGAAAAATTTGGAACTTCCCCATTTGAAAAGAGATGGAGAACTGGAGCTTGTCCTTAAAATGCTGGAGAATAATTTAAACACGCCTATAACTTCCAGTTGTGGCCGACTTTTTGATGCTGTTTCTGCTCTGACAAATATTCGCTGTGAAATCAATTATGAGGGGCAGGCAGCGATTGAACTGGAAAATAGTATTTCCGGACAAAGTAAGGCAGCTTATAATATGCATCTAGCTGACAACGATGAAGGATTTGTAATCAAATGGGATAAGTTGATTGAATCGATTGTAACTGATATTCAGCAAGGAGCTGCTTCCGGGTCTATTGCTCTCAAATTTCATAATAGTCTGGCTAACGTCTTTCTGAAATCTGCCCTGCGGATTAGAAGTACAACAAAGCTCAACAAAATTGTGCTGAGTGGCGGGGTGTTTATGAATATGTATTTGCTCGATAGAATAGAAAGACTTTTAAGAGAAAATGATTTTGATGTTTACTGGCATACAAAAGTACCAACAAATGACGGCGGAATACCATTGGGGCAGGTGATGATCGCCGATTCAAAAATCAGGGGATAAGAGTATGTGTTTAGCTATACCAATGAAAGTTACAAAAATTGAAGATAGAATTGCTTATGCTGAAGTTGGGGGTACAGAATACCAGGCCAATATAGGGTTGATGGAGGATCTAAAGGTGGGTGAATATATCATTGTCCATGCTGGATTTGCAATTGAGAAACTGGATGAGGAGTCTGCTCTTGAATCCCTGCAAGTCTGGCAGGAAATAGCTGACTCTGAGCAGTGAATCGGGATTAATGGATTATGAAATATATAGATGAATTCAGAAATGCGGGTCTCATAAAAACTATAAAGAATAAAATATTTTCTATATATAGTGAAGATAAACTAAATTTTATGGAAGTGTGCGGAGGACATACCCATGCTATTTGTAAATTTGGGATCAGGGACTTAATTCCGGAAGGAATTAATTTGATAAGTGGACCCGGTTGTCCGGTATGTGTCACTGAAAATTCTTATATCGATAAAGCTATAGATCTTGCTCGCAGGCGAGAGGTAATTATTGCTACTTTTGGTGATATGGTCAAAGTGCCCGGCAGTCAGGCCAGTCTGGAAACCAGCGGTTTAAATTCTAAAAGTGTCAGGGTCTGTTATTCCAGTATGGATGCTCTGGAACTGGCTGCTGAGAATCAAGATCATGAGGTGGTTTTTCTGGGAATTGGTTTTGAAACCACTGCCCCGACGATTGCAGCTACTATATTAGCAGCTAAAGAAAGAGGGATCAATAATTTTTCCGTACTGGCCGGCAATAAAACTATGCCGGCGGCTATGCAGTCTTTATTGGAAGCCGAGGATGTCAGCATTGATGGCTTTATTTGTCCCGGACATGTTTCTACTATAACAGGTACTGGAATCTATGATTTTATTCCCGAAGATTATAATGTGGCCTGTGTGGTTGCCGGTTTTGAACCCATTGATATCATGGAAACTATCTATCTACTTATAGAACAAATAAAATCAGATAGTCCAAAAGTTAAGAATCAGTATAAAAGGAGCGTAAAACCACAAGGTAATACCAAAGCCTTAAAAATACTGGATGAAGTTTTTGTGGGATGCGATGCTATCTGGCGGGGGTTAGGAAATATTCCTGGTAGCGGTCTTAAAATTAGAAAAAAATATCGCATGTTTGATACAGAGCAAAAATTTGATATTCAGGTCTCTTCTTCTGAAAGACATCAGGGATGTATATGCGGGGCGATTATGCGGGGAGTAAAAAAGCCTCCGGAGTGCCAGTTATTTGGGACGGAGTGCATACCTGAAAGCCCGATAGGGCCCTGTATGGTAAGTGCGGAAGGGGCCTGTGCTGCCTATTTCAAATACAAGCAATAATTTACTCTCAGATATTTAATTAATCAGGAAAAGCATGGATAAGATAAAAATTGCGCATGGAAGTGGTGGTAGTTATACCCATAAATTGATTGATGAAGTCTTTGGAAAATATTTTGATAATAATTTTTTAAAGCGGAAGGAAGATTCTGCTGTATTACCATCCAGCCCGGAGCGATTGGTATATACTACTGATACGCACGTTGTTAAACCGCTCTTCTTTCCAGGTGGTGATATTGGAAAATTATCCGTGACCGGGACATTAAATGACCTGGCAGTCATGGGCGCAAGGCCGGCCTGGCTTTCCTGCGGTATGGTCCTGGAGGAAGGTTTAAAAATATCAACTCTCAAGTCCATAGCATATTCCATGGCAGAAACAGCTGCTGAACAAAAGGTTAAGATCGTAACGGGAGATACAAAGGTGGTCAATCAGGGTGTTTGCGATAAAATATTTATTAATACTTCAGGGATTGGTTTTTTACCTGAAAATATAAATACCGGCGTAGAGAATATTGAGCCCGGTGATAAAATTTTGATTAGCGGTTATATTGGAGAGCATGCCGCTGCAATTATTACCGCCCGGGAAAAGTTTAATATTAGTTTTGATATCAAAAGTGATTGTGCCTGTCTTTATCCTCTGATTAGAGAATTGACATCCGAACTTGATGGCATAAGAATCATGCGGGACCCTACCAGAGGAGGCTTAGCAACTACTCTCAATGAATTTGTTGGTGATCAAAATTTTGGCATTACAGTAGATGAAGATCAAATTCCTATTCGGGAAGAGATAAAAGGCTTGTGCGAACCCCTGGGATTTGATCCTCTTTATCTGGCAAATGAAGGGAGACTTATTCTAATCATTAAAAATGAAGAGGCAAAAGAAGCTCTGAAAATTATGCAACTTTATACTGAATCAAATGCGCCTCGTATAATTGGTCAGGTTACCGATGAATATCAGGGACGTGTGATTCTTAAAACCACCATTGGTAGCAAACGGGTTCTCGATATGCAATCGGGAGAAATGCTTCCCAGAATTTGTTAGTTGTCAATTGTTGATAAGAAATTTTATTTTAATGGAATAAACATGCATGAATTAACAATAGCACAGAATATAATTTCGATTATTGAGGATGAACTACAACAGAGGAATAAGCTGGCTTGTCAGGTCAACAAGGTCTATTTTAATACCGGACGGTTAAATGCTGTTGTTCCGGAATCTTTACAATATAATTTTAATCAAATCAAAAAAGAGAGGAAGTTTACTCAAAATGCTGAGTTGATTATTAAGGAAATTCCCATTACTATTAAATGTGAGGATTGCCAGGCTGAAACTCAAATAGATGAACCTGTTTTTAAATGTCAAAATTGTAGTTCCCGTCAGATAAAAGTAATAGCCGGTAAAAAGATGTATATTGAAAGTATGGATATAGAGTAAAAAATAAGAAATAAAAAGAGGGTTGTTGAAAAATAAAAAAGCTATCTATTCGCTCGACTGAAGATATGGTCAAAAATTGTTTAATATTATGATTTCAATGATAATGAATTATATGAATGTTTTAAGATAGGAAAAATCTATAAACCTGGAGGGACAATGACAAAAGTCAAAATGGTCAGGAATGTGCTGGAGAAAAATGATAAGCTGGCTGAGCAGATCAGAGAAATGGGGGATAACAGTAAGACTGTATTATTCAATATGATGGGAACACCTGGAGCCGGTAAAACAACTCTGCTGGAATCCATTATCCCCGCCTTGAAGGAAGATTATAAGATGGGGGTGGTTGAAGGCGATGTAGCCACAGCCAATGATGCTGACCGCATTGCAGCTCTGGATGTTGCGACAGCTCAGGTCAATACTGATAGATTTGGAGGTACATGTCATTTGGGATCGGAAATGGTAAAACCGGCTCTGGAAAAGATTAATTATGACCAACTGGATATAGTAATTATAGAGAATATTGGTAATTTGATCTGTCCGGCGCATTTTGATATAGGAGCGCATTATAATATTGCGGTGGTAAGTATTACCGAAGGAGTTGACAAACCTGCTAAATATCCGTTAATGTTTAGGAATTCGAAACTTGCCATTTTAAATAAAATCGATCTATTGGAGCATTTAAATATTGATATAGAAGAAATGGTTGCAGGTATTAAGCAGATTAATCCTGATATCGATATTCTTAAAATGTCAGCGTTACAACCAAATGATGGGATAGCCTTGAATAAATGGATCAAAAAAAGGGGCAGGAGAAAGTAATATCCTCAAATCTATTGGTTTTTTTGGGGCCAATTTCAACTAAGAATAATTTAACACCCACCTCCGAATTGGTGATTAACTGCATAATGTATTATTAAATTCAATATAGAGTTTGTATGACGATCATAGGAATAGACCTGGCCACCATGAAAGGAAAAACGTGTCTATGTTTATTGAGAACAGAGCCCCAGGTTTATCTAATTAACAAAATTTGTGATATTATATATTTTGTAAATGATATTAATCCCGGGCTGGTGACAATTGATGCTCCTCTATATTTACAAGAAAAAAAGTCCCGAAAAGAGGAGCAGGCATTACGTCAATTAGGAATTTCAGTTTTACCGCCCAATATGCCGGGTATGTTGAAACTCACAAGACGCGCCATAAAATTAAAAAAAGGAATAAAAACAAGTCAGATATTTGAGGTATATCCTTATGCAACAAAAAAATTATTATCCATAGATTTGGAGAAAAATGATATAAATGATGCTTATATTTGTGCTCTGACGGGGCGGCTCTATCTTCAAGGGAAGACTGCCACTCTGGGCGCCTCTCTTATCATACCGGGTTAAAGTATTATAGCTGGTTTTTTATAATATGTTTAATTTTAAATTTCCATGGGAAGGGAATTTATGACCTTGTTGCTTTATTCGATTTATAGCGATTTTCAAGTAAGTTGCCTTATAAAAGGATAGATTAATTTATTACAAATACTAGTTAAATCTATTTTTCCCTTTAGCCTATTGAAGGCTTCAGGAAAACCCACAACTAAGGATAGTTATGCTCCATCAGACAAAATTTTTGCAAATCGATTTATCCTAATTTTATACGACCTAAGTTATTGTTATTTATAGACTAAAATTTTTACATAAAAGCATTAAATCAACGGGGTCTTTTATGGTTTTTGATTTATACTATTAATCATTAGTTTTATTATAATTCAATAATTAAAGTAGAAGAGAATACATGGATAAACTAAAATATTCACAATTTAGTTCTATAACTATTAAG